>CAXBQM010000024.1:0-14575 GCA_963978235.1 uncultured bacterium
AAAGAGTTCATTTGCGCAATCACTTCCAACTTACCTCACTGAGAAAACATCAAAAGGTGATGTAGCAGTTACTCGAAATGGCGAATCGATTGCCCTCAAGAATGGCGCAGTTGTGATTGCATCAATTACATCGTGCACTAATACATCAAATCCCAGCGTCATGATTGGTGCTGGCCTGCTCGCAAAGAAGGCAGTGGCCAAAGGCTTAAAGAGTAAGCCGTGGGTTAAAACAACGCTCGCGCCAGGATCAAAAGTTGTGACAGATTATTACGACAAAGCCGGATTGACATCATCTCTTGAATCGCTTGGATTCAACTTAGTTGGTTATGGCTGCGTCACCTGTATTGGAAATAGCGGACCGCTACCGGTTGAAATCAGTAAAGCAGTCAACGAAAATGATCTAGCTGTTACCGCGGTACTTTCGGGCAATCGAAATTTCGAAGGCCGAATCAGCCCCGATGTAAAGATGAATTACCTTGCTTCGCCACCACTTGTTGTTGCGTACGCACTTGCGGGAACGATGGATCATAATTTTGATACCGATCCACTCGGCAAAGATCACAGTGGAAACGATGTCTTTCTCAAGGATATCTGGCCATCGCCTGCTGAAATTCAAACAGTCATCGATTCATCAATCTCGTCCGATATGTTCAAGAAAGATTATGCGAGCGTCTTCGATGGTGATCACCGTTGGAAATCTCTTGATACTCCAACTGGAAAAACTTTCGAATGGGATCCGCAATCAACATATGTCCGTAAGCCGCCATATTTTGAAGCGATGCCACGTAACCCAAAGCCAGTGACCGATATTTCCGGCGCTCGAGTTCTGGCAGTTCTCGGTGATTCGGTGACAACTGACCACATCTCACCAGCCGGCAATATCAAGGCAGATTCGCCAGCGGGCAAATACCTTGCAGAGCACGGAGTCGCGCGAGCAGATTTCAATTCTTATGGCTCACGTCGCGGAAATCATGAAGTGATGATTCGCGGTACTTTTGCAAATATTCGTCTGAAGAATCTTCTCCTCAATGGCGTTGAAGGTGGCTTCACAAAAAACTTCCTTAACAACGGCGAGCAGACAACAATTTATGACGCATCGATGGCATATCAGGCGGCTGGTATTCCACTCGTCATCATTGCCGGAAAAGAGTACGGATCGGGATCTTCGCGCGACTGGGCGGCAAAAGGAACGGCGCTGCTAGGAGTAAAAGCGGTGATCGCAGAATCGTATGAACGTATTCATCGTTCTAATTTGATTGGCATGGGCGTTCTGCCATTGCAATTCCTCGATGGCCAGAATGCGGCATCACTGGGACTTTCAGGTGATGAAACATTCGCAATCACTGGCGTCACCGAACTTAACAACGGAAAAATTCCACAGACAGTTTCGGTCAGCGCCAATGGAAAAACATTTACTGCGAAGGTTCGGATTGATACTCCTGGTGAAGCCGATTACTACCGCCATGGCGGAATCATGCAGTTTGTATTGAGGTCGCTCTTGTGACATACCTTTCGCGAATTCAATCGCCAGCCGATCTGGCGACTTTAAGTTCGGAAGAACTTGCTGAACTCTGTTCTGAAATTCGCGCATTTCTCATTGAGAAGGTCACAAAGACTGGTGGACATTTAGGTCCCAATCTTGGGGTAGTGGAATTAACTGTTGCAATCCATCGCGTCTTTCAATCACCACGTGATGCCATTGTCTTTGACACTGGACACCAAAGTTATGTTCATAAAATATTAACTGGTCGACAAGCAGGTTTTGAAAAACTGAGACAGCGCGGTGGCGTCTCTGGTTATCCAAGCCGAAGCGAGAGTGAGCATGACATCATTGAAAACTCTCATGCATCAACTGCGCTCTCATGGGCTGATGGCATCGCCCGCGGATACTTACTTCAAGGAGAGAGTGATCGAACGGTTGTCGCAGTAGTTGGCGATGGCGCGCTCACTGGCGGAATGTCCTGGGAAGCACTTAATAACATTGCGGCAAGTGAAGATTTACCTCTCATTATCGTCGTTAACGATAATGAGCGGTCCTACTCGCCGACAATTGGTGGATTAGCTACCCATCTCTCAACCCTTCGCGCGACACAAGGGTATGAACGATTCCTTGATTGGGGTAAAGGCGTTCTTGAACGTACGCCGGTAGTTGGCCATTCGATTTACGAAACACTGCATGGTATGAAAAAAGGCATTAAAGACATTATCGCCCCGCAAGGAATGTTTGAAGATTTAGGTTTGAAATATCTTGGTCCTGTAGATGGCCACGACATTGCTGCATTGGAACATGCACTCGAAAGCGCTAAGAATTTTCATGGCCCTGTGATTGTGCATGTCATTACAGAAAAGGGTCGAGGCTATGCGCCAGCGGTTGAAGATGAAGCTGAGAAATTTCATGCAGTGGGAATTGTGGATGCAGAGACTGGACTTCCGATTGCTAAAGCGGCGCAGACATGGACAGGTGTTTTCTCTGACGCATTAGTTGAACTCGGGAGAGAGCGAAAAGATATTGTTGCATTAACTGCAGCGATGTTAGGGCCAACTGGCGTTGATGCATTCCAACGAGAATTTCCGAATCGAACCTTTGATGTTGGAATCGCAGAACAACATGCAACAACATCTGCTGCTGGGATGGCCTTCACTGGGCTGCATCCGGTCTTTGCTGTCTATTCAACATTTTTAAATCGCGCATTTGATCAATTACTTCTTGATGTCGCACTCCACAAGGCGGGCGTGACTTTTGTTCTTGATCGCGCTGGCGTCACCGGTGATGATGGCGCATCACATAATGGCATGTGGGATTTAGCGCTTACAGGAATTGTGCCAACGCTCTGTGTTGCTGCGCCACGCGATGGCGCACGACTTCGCGAAACGCTCCGTGAATCTGCTGATATTAACGATCGGCCCTCCCTGATCCGCTTTCCAAAAGGAGCTATTAACGCTGATATTCCAGCATTTGAACGTCGCGATGGCATCGATGTTCTCTATCGTGGCGAGAGCGCAGATATTCTCCTTGTCAGTGTTGGCGCGATGGCAACTATCGCCGTCGAGGCAGCTGCGCAGGCATATCGTGAAGGTGTTGGCGTCACCGTCATTGATCCACGATGGGTGAAACCACTTCCACAAAGCTTGGTCACCATGGCGCAACGTTATTCAGCGGTGGTAGTTATTGAAGATGGCATTAAACACGGCGGTATCGCAAGCACAATCTCAGAGATGTTTAGTGAAGCCGGTCTATCTATTCCGGTTCACTCCATTGGAATTCCACTTCAATTCCTTGATCATGCAAAGCGCGGCGATATTTTGAATGAATTAGGAATATCTGCACAGTCAGTAGCGCGCTCGCTTGTCACATGGAGTTCGCGAAAGAGCGATGCACCTGATGGCGCGTTAGGAACTAAGCCAGCGAGGCAACGCCCGGCTGATGAAAACGCTTCCCAGTAACTGATTCGCTAATTCCTTCACGATCTAAATACGGCAAAATTCCACCGAGATGCATCGGCCAACCAGCGCCGAGCAACATGCAGAGATCAATTTCAGCTGGTGTTGCTACAACACCTTCATCGAGCATCATTCTCGCTTCTTCAGCGAGCGCTTTGAGCGCTCGAGCGCGAACTTGCTCTGAGGTAGATGGCGTATTTCCCTTCTCTACCAATGCCAGCGCTGCTGGATTTGGCGCAAAACCATTATCGGTCTTGATGTAGAAAGTTTTCACACCTTCTTTTACTAACCGTTGCATGGTTGGTGAGATTCGATATCGAGGTCCAAGATTGTGATGAAGCGTCTCTGCAACATGGAGAGCAACACCTGGGCCGACCAATCCCAGCAATTCAAATGGTGACATTGGGAAACCCAACGGCCGCATTGCATTATCGGCAGTATCTGGCGCTGTTCCTTCATCCATGGCATCAGTGACTTCGCCCATAAAGCGAGTCAGGAGTCGATTGACCACAAAACCTGGCGCATCTTTACAGATAATCATGGTCTTCTTTAACTCTTTACCCACGTTGATTGCGGTCGCCGTCGTTGCATCATCAGTGGTTGATGTGCGCGCCACTTCAAGAAGCGGCATGACGGCAACGGGATTAAAGAAGTGGAAGCCGATGACGCGCTCCGGATTTTTCAATCCTTCCGTCATTCGTTCAACCGAGAGCGATGATGTATTCGTTGCGAGCACACACTCCGGCGAGACGATGGACTCTAACTTTTTGAAAAGTTCTTGTTTGAGGGAGAGTTCTTCGAAGATTGCTTCAATAACAAAATCAGCGTTTGCAAAAACCTGTTGATCAACAGATCCAGAAATGAGCGCTGAGAGGCGAGTGGCGTTCTCTGGCGAGAGCCGTTTCTTCTCTACTAATTTTGCTAATTCATTGCGCACCCATTCGACGCCTTTATTGACTCGCTCTTGGTCAAGGTCGGTCATCACTACCGGTACTTTTAAATTTCTAATCATCAAGAGCGCAAGTTGTGAGGCCATGAGCCCTGCACCAACAACGCCAACCCGAGAAACTTTGCGTGCGAGTGCAGCTTTTGGCGCGCCTTCCACTTTCTTTCGTTTCTTTTGAATGAGATTAAATGCGTAAAGTGAGGCTCGTAGCGGATTACTCATAACAAGTGAAGCGAGCGTTTCATCTTCCGCATCAAAGCCAGCTCCAAGTGAGTTCGTTTTCGCTGCGAGAATGAGTTCAAGCGCACGGCGCGGCGGCTCAATATCTGCGCCACCATATTTCTTTGCAACAGCAGCTTTTCCGGTAGCAATTGCTTTATCCCAATCGGCTCCCGAGTGATCTTTTCGAACGATAGGTGTTTTTCCGTTTAAGACTGAGGCGGCAAAAAGCACTGATTTTTCAAGGAAATCAACTGGTTCAAAGACGGAATCAACAACGCCAAGTGCCAGCGCATCTTTTGCTTTCATCATGGTGTTGTTATTGAGCGCATTGAGAATGATTACTTGTACAGCATTCTCCGGGCCGATGAGTTTTGGCAAAATGGTTGCGCCACCCCAACCAGGAACAAGTCCAAGGAAACATTCTGGTAGCGCGGTGAAGGCGGTGCTTGCGAGTGTGCGGTACTTGCAATGGAGCGCAACTTCTAGTCCACCACCAAGTGCTAAACCATTAATAAATGCAAACGTCGGCTTCTTACCTTCGTTTAATCGTCGGAAGACATCATGGCCAAGTTTTCCGATAGCCAGCGCTTGTGATTTATCAGTTAAGAAAGCAAGACCTGATAGATCAGCGCCAGCGGCAAAAATAAAAGGTTTACCGGTGATTGCAATGGCAACAGATTCTGATTTTTCAGCGGTATCAATCGCTGCGTTAAGGGCAAGGAGTGATTGTGGTCCAAAGGTATTGGGACGCGTGTGATCATGGCCATTATCGAGAGTGATTAACGAAAGAGTTCCGGTATGACCAAATGGTGAGAGATCAATCTCTCGAACGAGCGCATTAGTAACAACTTCTTCCGGCGCACCTTCAGGCATTTTGATCTCCATGGTTACTTAGCTCCTTTAAAGTGTGGGTTCTCCCAAATAACGGTGCCACCCATGCCAAGTCCGATACACATCGTTGTAATTCCATAACGAACATCAGGTCGTTCTTTAAAACCTTCCGCCAAATTAAGCATTAATCGAACACCAGATGATGCGAGGGGATGACCTACAGCGATAGCGCCGCCATAGATATTGACCCGCGGATCATCGTCGGCAATTCCGAAGTGATCAAGAAATGCGAGAACTTGAACTGCAAATGCTTCATTGATTTCAAAGAGACCGATGTCAGTGATCGATAAACCAGCCTTTTTCAAGGCTTTTATCGTGGCTGGAACTGGCCCATATCCCATGATCTCTGGCTCTACGCCGGCAAAGGCAAACGCAACTAATTTTGCTTTGATGGGAAGTCCAAGTTCCTGTGCTTTCGATTCACTCGCAAGCAGCGCTGCCGTTGCACCATCATTAAGACCAGAAGCATTTCCGGCAGTGACGCGACCGGCTGGTCGAAATGGCGTCTTCAAACCAGCAAGTCCTTCTAAGGTAGTTGTTGGTCGTGGACCTTCATCAACTGTTGCCATTCCCCAACCAAGTTCTGCGCTACGTGCTGCAACTGGAATCAAATTTTTCTGAATGGTGCCCTTGGCATATGCAGCGGCGGTTTTCTGTTGTGACGCGAGTGCAAATTTATCGGCACGTTCTTTGGTGAGATGAGGAAATTTATCGTGTAATCGTTCGGCAGTTGCGCCCATTGCTAACGCATCTGGATCAACTAATTTCTCAGCAAGATATCGAGGATTGGGATCCATCAATTCACCCATCGGATGATTTCCCATATGTTCCACGCCACCGGCGATTGCAATGTCATAGGAACCCATTGCGATCGAACCCGCAATCGTTGTCACTGCGGTCATTGCGCCAGCGCACCATCGATCAATGGAATATCCAGGAACAGTATTGGGAATACCAGCAAGCAGCGATGCGCTTCGCCCAATATTCATTCCTTGATCACCGGCTTGAGTTGCCGCAGCGATCGATACATCATCAATAATCTTCGGATCGATATTCGGATTTCGTTCGAGTAGTCCGCGTATGCAACGGACCATCAGATCATCTGCGCGCGTACCCGCAAAGAGCGATCCAGCCTTCCCAAATGGAGTTCGAACAGCATCGACAAGGACAACGGAGTTAACAGTGGAATTGGCCATACCCATAGGCTACCTGTCGGTAACACTTACTACTAGCGCGTGCCTGCCTTACTTAACAGAGGTCAGTGAATTTTTCGCTACTGATTTTTGAGCGGGGCGTAGATAGAGGGGTATCACTACGCCTAAATACGCCAACCAAGCAAAAAGTTGGAGCCATGAAGTCTTTGGTTGGAAACCTATGGTGCCGGCCAAGATTGAACCGGTGATGGAATCCTTCGCAATGTATTGCGAAACATTCCATGCCAGCGCATCGGGTCCCGGTAGCGCGCCAAATTCTTGCAATTCATGAATTCCATACGAGAGTACGCCAGCTGCGACAACAACCAGGGCAACACCTGTGATGGTGAAGAACTTACTTAAATTAAGTTTGATGCTCTGACGATAAATCAAAATTCCAAGAAGTACCGCGGATGCTAACCCTAGAACTAAACCAATGGATGGCGCTGAGTCGCTTGAAACAGTTTTGAAATTTGCATAGACAAAGAGCGCCGTCTCAAGTCCCTCACGTGCTACTGCAAAAAATGCTGCGCCGATAATTGCGAGGCGACCAAGGCTCTGTGCTTCTTCCATCTTGCCATGAAGTTCGCTCTTGAGATTGCGCGCAGTGCGTTTCATCCAGAAAACCATCCATGTCACCAGCGCAACCGAGACAAGTGAGGTGGTTCCAGCAAAGAGCATCTCTGCATCGCTTGAAAGTTCATTCGAGGTGTATGTGAGGAAAGCGCCAAATCCAAAACTTCCAATCAATGCAAGGGAGACCCCTAGCCAAATTGGTGCAACGAGTGAGCGACGATTAGATCGAACTGCATACGCAATCAAGATGCCGATAATGAGCGAACCTTCTAGACCTTCACGGATCGCCACTAAGAACGTGCTCAACATGCCCCAACTCTAAAGTGGCACCCTGGAATTACGCAACTTTAATGTTGCGTAAATACTCACTCAGAAAGTGGCTGATTTTCCTCAGTTTTGGCGGGTTCTGGCAGTTCAATCGGCTCGCTCTCGCAGAGCGCACTTGCTAAGAGCGGCGCTACTTGTGCGATCTGCCATGGTCGAGCGCCAAACTCTGCCAACCGTTGTGAAACGTTCTCTTCATTACCAATAAGAGTTGGTTCGCTCTGACTGAGCCAACATATACGTTTGTACGAATCAGGGGAGATGAGATTTTCAACCGGCATTCCTAATTCGATGGCGCGAGCAGTGAGCGCCGCGCGCGCATGAGTGAACCTGGCATACGCATCTGAGAATTTATCTCGCCAAATTTTGGTTGGAGGCATACCTTCGCTTTTACTGCGAAGTTCTGGGAGTTCTGTGGGTGGCAAGAGATCAACTCGAGTGAGAACGTTGAGCCATTCTTCAAAATATGAACGTTGCAGTTCATTTTTTATCCGAGCGAATTGCGGTATCGAAATGAAATCGCTTTTTGTTTTTGGTTGCGCCAGTGAAAGTGCAACGATAAGTGAATCATTAAGTAAACGTCCCGGTGCAATATCAATCTCTCGTGCAATCTCATCGCGTTTACTCCATAGCTCTCGAACAATTGCTAGTGCGCGGCGATCACGAACAGTGTGTACCCCTGAGGTGCGTCGCCATGGATCTTTTCTAGGGGTTGGGGGAGGTGCAGTCAGAATGGATGCGAAATCTGCCTTCGCCCATTCAAGTTTTCCTTGTGCTTCGAGAAGTTTTTCAACTGCATCCCGCAGATCGAGTAGGACATCAACATCGAGTGCGGCATAAATTAACCACTCGTGGTGAAGTGGCCGGAAAGACCAGTCCACCGCGCTATGTTCCTTTGCAAGCGTTAATTCAAGAAGAGATTCCGTCAAAGGCCCCAAGCCCACTCGCTCGCAGCCCGCTAACCGGCCGCCTAGTTCGGTATCAAAAAGTCGTTGTGGTGAAATTCCAAATTCGCGCAGACACGGTAGATCTTGGGTGCTGGCATGAATGACCCATTCTTCGTCACGGAGCGCGTTATTTAATCGAGCGATCTGCGGTGAATGAGTAAGTGGTATCGGATCGATCAGATGAAGACCGCCACCACGTCGAAATATTTGAATGAGATAAGCCCGTTGACTGTAGCGAAAGCCAGAAGCTCGTTCCGCATCGATTGCGACTGGACCGGCACCGGAAATAATCTGATCAACAACGTGAGCGAACTCCACTTCGGTATCAATCAGAGTGACCGCACCGTATCGCGGTGAAAGAAGAGGTGTGGGCATTACTTTCGAGAGCGCGAGAGTGACGCTACTCCTTCAGGAATAGGTGTAAGTCCGGAGGTGATTTCAAGTAACGAGAGCCACGCTTCAGCATGTTTGATCAATTGTGCTGGATCGGTAGGAGTCCATGAAGCACGGATTTCAATTTCCGAATCGTCGTCAACATCTATCAATTGCCCAAAAGATTTGCTAGCAACTTTAGTAACAGTGCCACTGATGTTTCGAAATTGCGCACCAGTAGATGTTAGAGATTCTTGCAACCAACTCCACCCCACGTCAGCGAGCATTTGATCATTTGCCATATCGTGATCAATTGCTGCTCGAACAAAAGTGACGCACCGAAAATTTCCATCCCAGGCATCCTGTGTTTGGGGATCATAGAGAAGGACGAATCTGCCGGTTGCGACATCGTTCTCCTCATCAAGGGCAACATCGCCAATAATTGCGAACGCCGATGGCGCTAGTTTTTGCGGCGCTGGCGCCTCCTCTAATTCAATTTCTGGCCGAGTTGAGAGTGCTCGTATCTGAATTAAGAAGTCATCAAAGTAACGTGCATCGCGGCTCATTGGACAAGGGTAAGAGCGGGAAGTAGCGCTTTCCGGGAGGCGCGAGCGGTAACCTTCCTCATATGGCATCGCTCTTAGCGCTCTTATCTAGTTTTCTCTGGGGAAGCGCAGATTTCTATGGTGGGAAATTATCGAAGCGTTATCCATCAATTGCGGTAACTGGTCTCTCGCAATCAATGGGTTTGCTCTTCGGAGTTTTGGTCATCCTTTTCACATCAAGTTTTCATGCACCATCGTTTCATTGGAATACATATTTTCTGCCGGGAATTGTTGCCGGCATATCTGGATTTCTCGGCTTAACTTTTTTCTATGCCGGACTTGCAACAGGTCGCATGGGAGTCGTCTCGCCCATTAGTTCACTTGGCGCATTGATACCGCTGACCGTTGCACTCATCAATGGTGAACGACCGACACCGTTGCAACTCGTTGGGATGGCAATCGCACTCATCGGCGCATTCTGTGCAAGTGGACCGGAAATCCGAAGTGGTCTACCGCTTAAACCATTGATACTTGCACTCGGAGCAACTTTTGGTTTCGGTACCGCGCTCACGTTTATGGCTATGGGGTCACAAGATAGTTCGTTATTAACCATGACAACGATGCGAGTTACTTCAGTTTCTATTGTTGCCATGATCGCACTTCGTTTTCGCTCACTGGGTGGCATTCCAGCCAAGACGTTGCCGCTTCTTATTTTTATCGGCACTGCAGATTTTCTCGCCAATTTCACGATTGGTATCGCTACGACAAAAGGTTTGGTATCGATCACCATGGTTTTAGGTTCACTCTTCCCAATTGTGACATCAGTAATGGCATACAAATTTCTTGATGAGCGATTACATCGGGTTCAGTATGCTGGAATTCTCTTTGCGATTCTCGGAATTTCGCTTATTTCGATTTAGTTTTAATTTTAACGCAATTAAAGTTCATTTAATTAGTGTAAGAAAACGCTCGCCGTCAGATTCCACTTCGTGAAGAATAGAAAAATTCTTAAATTCTGATTTCCAATCAAAACCAGGGCTATCGCCAGTGTTCTCCGTGAGAGTCAAATGAATTGTTCTGATCTCCGGTAAAAGTTCTCGAAAAAGACGAGGTCCACCTTCAACAAGAATGCGCGGACCATATTCTTTTACCGCCTTGCTAAGCGCTATGAGTGGCGGTTCATTCCAGATTACAGCGTTCGGATTGTCGTAGCGCTTTAGTGTTCGAGAGAGAATGATGAGTGGTACTGGCGTTCGTTCATACGGTTCTGCTCGCGCTGTTTCACCACCAACCAAAATAGCGCCACACTCTCGTCGCAATGCGAGAAATCTCTGCCGATCACCAGCCGAACTGAGCGCACGTGAGGAGCCATTCTTGGTCAATGAACCATCAGCGCCGAGCACAAGAGAGAGCGAAATTTGGGCTGGTTCGCCATGCATGGCTACACGATAAACCCTTGTCAGTGGGCAGACCTACTCTTTGGAACATGATTATTGATTGCGATAGTTGTGTTGTCCGCGATATTGCGTGCAGTGATTGCATCGTCTCTGTGATTCTTTCATCGAAAGCAAATTCGATAGATGAGAAAGAAGAAGCGGCATTTGCTCTTCTCTCGTCACGTGGTTTAGTCCCGCCGCTCCGATTTAGCGAAAATTCACAGAGTCTTAAGCGTGTGAAATAGCGCTCTCGGCTTGAGTCGAAACGGGTCTTCTGGCTAGCCTCGTTCGGTGAAACGGCAGAGCGTTCGATTACTACACGTGAGTGGCTTATCACTCACTCTTATTTTTGGTCTGCTGCCGGTTTCACATGCCGCACCTAATCTCAAAGACGTCCAAGCAAAAGTAGAAGCGCTTCAAGAAGAGGCGGCGATGGCAGCCGAGAATGCGCAAGCAGCGAAAATTCAACTCGCAGCACTTACTCGAACGCTTGCATCGGTTCAGCAGAAAGCAGCTGTTCAAAAGGGAAATGTTGATTCACTCTCAAAATCTTTAAGCGCCATTGCGGTAACACAATTTAAATCTGGTGGTTTAAGCCAGAGCCTGGAACTGCTTTTCTCCAGTAATCCGCAACTCTACTTAAGTACAGCGGGTTCATTGGAAGCAATTACTCGCAAGAAGGCAATAGAACTTCGAAAATACTCGGCTGCCCAGCAACGACTTACTGCCACCACCTTCACTGTTAATGACAAATTGACGCTCGTGGCAAAAGCAAAAGCTAAATATGAAGCCGAGATGAAGAGCGCGCAGAAGAAACTCGATGATGCCCAGGCGCTTCTCGATACCTTGCAGGCCGCAGAGCGAGAGCGGCTATTGAAATTACAACAACAGCAAGAAGATGCAGATCAAGCAAGTTCACTTGCACAAGTTTCGCTCGCCAATGGCGTGAGTGGTCGAGCAGGTATCGCGCTTCGGTTCTCTTTAAAACAAATTGGCGATAAATATGTTTTCGGTGCAGCCGGTCCGGTTTACTGGGATTGTTCCGGATTGACGATGCGCGCCTTTGCCGCTGCTGGTGTCTCTCTTCCCCATTCATCTCGAGCTCAATTTAGATATGGTAAAAAAGTTTCGCGTTCGCAATTGCGACCGGGAGATTTAGTTTTTTTTAAGCGCCCGATTAGTCACGTCGGAATTTATATCGGCAACGGCAAGATGATTCATGCCCCGCGCCCTGGCTCGCGCGTTAAGGTTGCTTCGATTAATCAGATGCGTTATGTCGGAGCAGTACGTTTATAGCGTGGAGAAAATACTTTTTGTCACCAATGATTTCCCGCCACAAAGCGGGGGCATTCAAACATTCATAGAAGGATTGATATATCAACTTCCCAAAAACTCTGTAGTTGTTCATGCTTCATCTCATCGTGATCTTGCTGCTCAAGAAGAATACGACCAAGCGATATTTGATGAGCTAGGTGTGATAGTAGTTCGTGATCGTCAACGAATTCTTTTACCAACGCCGCGCCTACGAAATCGCGTTGCTGGAACTATTCATGCCCACTCAATAAAGAGGGTGGTTTTTGGTGCGAGCGTGCCCTTGGGATTACTTGCACCATCACTCCGAAAACTTGGAGTTCTTCGCTTTGTTGCACTCACCCATGGCCATGAGGTCTGGTGGGCGAAAGTTCCTCCCTTTAAGTGGCTACTTCGTTGGGTAGCTCGTCATTGTGATGTCGTGACACATTTAGGTTCCTTTACGAAGGGCGCTATCAGCAAGGCGCTTCGACCTGAAGATCAGCAGAAGTTAAGCCCTCTTGCGCCAGGAGTGAATGTAGAAATATTTCATCCGGGCGCAAAACCGCCCGCACTAATTACTCGCTATGGGTTGGAAAATAAGCAAGTCATCCTCTGTGTTGGTCGCCTTGTGCAACGCAAAGGTCAAGATGCCTTAATTCGTGCGATGGCGCAGCTAAAGGATAAATATTCTGAGGCTCAGTTACTTATCGCAGGAGCTGGAAATTATGAGGGCAAGTTACGACGACTTGCGCTCACCCAAAAGGTGGAAGACCGAGTAACTTTTGCCGGTCGAGTGCCCTTTGCAGAACTCCCGGACCTCTTTCGCTCTGCAGATATTTTTGCTTCGCCAACTCGAGATCGCTTTGGTGGACTTGAAGTAGAGGGCTTAGGAATTGTCTATCTCGAAGCGAGCGCATCCGGTTTGCCAGTCATTGCTGGCGCATCTGGTGGCTCGCCGGATGCAGTAATGGATAACAAAACCGGATTTGTTGTCGACGGTCGGGATATAGGTGCAATCGCAGGAGCGCTAGATCATTTGCTTGGAGACGTTACCGCTCGCAAATCCATGGGGGAGCACGGTAGACGATGGATGGAAAGCCAATGGAGTTGGGAGATCATGGGCGAGCGTTTTCGCAGATTACTTGAGCTGAACTAATCCCAGAGAGAGCGCACGCGTGATGGCGGAAGTGCGGTTGTCGCACTCTAACTTCCGATAAATACTCGCCAGATGAGTTTTCACAGTTGGCAAACTAATGTAGAGCGCATTGCCAATTGTTTGTAATTCGGCGCCAGTAATCAATTTCTCTAACACTTCAAGTTCTCGTGGCGTCAATTGAGGTTTTGTTCGGTCGCGTTTAATGGCTTCTGCTAAACCTTCGGCAGTGAAACTTTTGGGGGTTTTGAGGGCGACTTCAATTGAGGTGAGTAATTGCGTAACGGGAGCAGATTTATGAATAAGCGCATTAGCGCCAGATTCAGCGGCCGCGATGAGAAAGTTTGGGTTGCTCTCAACGGTGAGAATGATGATGGCAATCGATGGTTTTATCTTCCGTGCCCAAGTAATCAATTCAAAGCTCAAGCCATCGGGAAGGTGCAGATCAGTAATCAATACATCCGGATTAGCCTTTGCTAGTTGGCCGCGACCTTCAGCTAAGTTTCCGGCTTCGAAAATCTCTCGAACACCGTGCGCTTCAAGGGCTCTCATCAGACCCTGTCGAACTACTGGATGATCTTCAATAATCAGAAGGCTTTGATCTGACACGCTCATACTGGAATTACCACTAGGTACTCGTTCTGCTCCTGATTTCTGCGGTAGGTCAACGTCCCACCTAGAGAGTTAATCCGCTCTTGCAAACCGAGAGAGCCAAAGTGAAACTCTTTTTTTACATCAGAATCAAGATTTTCGATGCCATCATCACTTATTAAAACCTCTATTGAATGCGCGTCTTGTCGCACAGCAACATTTATGGAACTCGCATGTGAATGCGTCACTATATTTGTGATTAACTCGCGCACGATTCGGTAGAGCTCCAGCGCAGAGGAGTTTTCCAAAGTGAAGAGGGGAGTAAACGTGCTGGTCATTTCGACATTTGTCTGGGACTGCACCTGGGATATAAAGCTTTTCAAACGTGCGGAAAAAGCAAATTGTTCTTCGCGTAAAATTCCAATCTCATCGCGCAAAACGATATTTAATTCTGAGAGGCGATTTCTAATATCAATCAACGATTGGCGAGTTTCTCCCATCGCCGAGAGGGAAATAGCCCAGACCGCCAGCTAAGGTCCCCAAGTCACGGCTAAGTGTGAAAGGATGTGGGACGGCCAAGACAACCAGGATGTTGGCTTAGAAGCAGCCATCATTTAAAGAAAGCGTAACAGCTCACTGGTCTAA
>CAXBQM010000025.1:0-14334 GCA_963978235.1 uncultured bacterium
ACAGAATTTTTGCTCCAACGATTGCAGCGACAAAGCCAAACAGTAGGTTAAATACTAAATTCTTATAGAACATTCCCTTCTTACCTGAAGCTAGCTCTGAATCAAGATCAAGCGCCAACGCTGACCAGGTGGTGAATGCGCCACAAAATCCCATCCCTAGAAAAGCGCCGTCCGATGTTGGTTGGTCGAGAACTAGCGCCAATATAAAAGAGCCGAGAATATTGACTAACAAAATTCCGGTAGGAAAAGAATATTTTTGTCGATAGTAACGATCAATAAGAAACCTCATCGGAGCACCGATGCTCGAGCCAACAATAAAATAAATAGTTCTCATTTTTTCAATTTCGTTCTTATCAAGGAAACGACAAGCAGGCTTGGTAACAAAGTTGCTATGACATAAAGCCCACCTGTTAACGCACTTCGTTCGGTCGTGAGTACCGCAAGGGATGAAAAGGTAGTAAAGCCACCAGCAACTCCCGTAATCCAGAACAAACGCTGTCTCGGCGCGGTCGCAATTCGATAGGCAAAGAGCGCTGCTAGCGCTGATCCCAAAATATTCACAATCAACGTGCCGATTAAGGACGATGTGAACTCAACGATTTGCCACCTGGCGAGTGATCCAATGACACCGCCAAGTGCGATAGCTAATAAATCGCCAGAAATTGTTATGTCTTCTTTAGTAACTTTTTCGAGAAGCTTGAAACAACGCTGATAATAATCGCAGCAAGAAGAGCTGATTTGAAATTATCTATGGTTAAAACATCGCTCCATCTATCAGTAAGTTGCAACATCGCAGCATTAACAATGATTAAGAAAAAGCCAAACGAGAGTATTACGGCAGGAAGAGTGAGAAGTTTGACGAGGCTTCCTAGGAACGTGTTTATGAGTCCGAAAATTGCGGCAATCCAAAAATAGTTCCATGCGCCATTCTTGATGTGTACGCCAGAAATAATCGAAGTTGCTACCCACACAGCGAGTGTGAGACCAGCCCACCGCGCCAGGATTTTCATTAGAGGCCTTCGCGTTTGCGAATCTTTGAACCTAACCAACGAATTGGATCGTACTTCTCATCAACAACGCGCTCTTTCATAGGAATGATTGCGTTATCGGTGATACGAATATGTTCTGGACAGACTTCGGTGCAGCACTTTGTTATGTTGCACATTCCAAGACCATGTTCTTCTTGCGCTTTACGTTTGCGATTTCGCAATTTATCCAGCGGATGCATATCTAACTCCGCCATGCGGATGAAGAAACGAGGTCCAGCAAAAGATTTTTTGTTCTCTTCATGATCACGGATTACGTGACATGTATCCTGACAGAGGAAGCATTCAATACATTTGCGGAACTCTTGGCTCCGTTCAACGTCAACTTGTTGCATTCGAGCTTGGCCAGGTTTTAATTCTTCTGGGTGCTCATAAGCATCAACTTCCATCGCTTTCTTGTAATTAAAAGAGACATCGGTGACAAGATCTCTAATAACCGGAAAAGCGCGAAGTGGCGTCACGGTAATTGTTTCGCCCTCTTCGAAAGAATTCATTCGAGTCATACATGCAAGACGCGGCTTGCCATTGATTTCCATGGAGCAAGAACCGCATTTGCCGGCTTTGCAATTCCATCGAACTGCAAGATCTGACATCTCAGTTGCCTGGACTCGATGGATGACATCGAGCACGACTTCACCTTCATTAGCGGGAACTGTGACTTCTTTAAATCCACCTGACTTGGAATCGCCGCGCCAGATGCGCATCTTTACTTTGCGGGCCATTATTTCTTACCGCCCTTCATCGACTTGAGCTCGGTTTCGGTGAAATATTTCTTTAGCTCATCCATTTCAAAGAGTGAATGTAACTCTTTCGGAAGTGGTTTGGCTTTCAATGATTTCAGGGCAATCTTCTTGCCGTTCCATTGCGTTGCATGATTTACCTGGCGCCACTTCGAGTTCATGCCTGGGAAATCATCGCGAGTATGTCCACCGCGAGACTCTTGTCGAGTAAGCGCAGAGAGAGCAATACATTCCGATACCAACAACATGTTGTCGAGATCGAACGTGAGATGGAAACCAGGATTGAATGCGCGACCACCTTCGGCTTTTGCTTTTGTAGCGCGAGCACGAAGTGAATCGATTTTCTTTAGCGCATCCTTCAATTCTTTTTCAGTTCGAATGATGCCGACGAGAGATTGCGTTAACTCCTGCAATTCATGGTGAATTGTGTACGGGTTTTCACTATCTGATTTTTTGCCGCTCTTTCGATTAAACGGTGCATCAAGATTTTCTTGTGCAACTTTGAGCGCTTTGTCGGAGAGAGTTGGACGCTTCTTCATCGCTTTGACGTATTCGGCTGCACCTGCACCGGCGCGACGGCCAAAGACCAAGAGGTCAGAGAGCGAATTTCCGCCTAGGCGATTTGAGCCATGCATTCCGCCAGCAACTTCACCGGCTGCAAAGAGGCCAGGAACTCCCACTGCAGCTGCAGTATCTGGGTCAACGTGAACGCCACCCATTACATAGTGACAGGTTGGACCAACTTCCATCGCTGTCTGAGTGATATCAACGTCTGCAAGTTCTTTAAATTGATGCCACATAGAAGGCAACTTCTTGCGGATGACATCAGCAGGCAAACGTTTTGAAACATCGAGGTAGACGCCACCATGTTCAGAACCGCGACCGGCTTTGATTTCGGAGTTAATCGCGCGCGCTACTTCATCTCGTGGAAGAAGTTCAGGTGGACGTCGATTGTTTTGCTGATCGGTGTACCAACGATCTGCTTCTGCTTCGTTATCTGCATATTTGTCTTTAAATACTTCTGGGATGTAATTAAACATAAAGCGCTTACCTTCAGAATTTGTAAGCACACCACCATCGCCACGAACTGACTCGGTGACAAGCAGACCACGCACTGATGGTGGCCAGACCATGCCGGTGGGATGGAATTGCACAAACTCCATATCAATCAAACTTCCGCCAGCTTTCAAAGCAAGCGCATGGCCATCGCCGGTGCCTTCCCAAGAGTTGGAAGTAATTTTGAATGATTTACCAATTCCACCAGTTGCAAGTACAACTGCTGGCGCTTCAAATGCAACTTCGCCACCAGTTTCACGCCAATATCCAAATGCGCCAGAAACTTTGGCGCCATCTTTCAGAATTTCGGTAATTGTAAGTTCAGCAAATACTTTGATGTACTTCTCGGCATCGCCGTATTGCTTCTTATCTTTTTGTTGTAACGCAACAATTCTTTGTTGCATGGTTCGAATAAGTTCAAGACCAGTGCGATCGCCGACGTGCGCAAGGCGGGGATATTCATGGCCACCGAAGTTTCGCTGACTAATACGTCCGTCTTTTGTTCGATCAAATAGCGCGCCCCATGTTTCAAGTTCCCAGACTCGATCTGGTGATTCTTTTGCATGTAACTCAGCCATGCGCCAGTTATTAAGGAATTTTCCACCGCGCATTGTGTCTCGGAAATGTACTTTCCAGCCATCGTTTTCGTTGACGTTACCCATAGATGCCGCAACGCCACCTTCGGCCATAACAGTATGTGCTTTACCAAATAGCGACTTACAAATAATCGCTACGCGAAGTCCTGCTTCTCGCGCTTCTACCGCAGCACGTAAACCAGCTCCGCCCGCGCCGATAACTACGACGTCATACTTATAACGTTCCACCGAACTACCGCTTGTTGATTGTGTCATCACGATCCCCTAGAAGAAATAGACGTTGGTAATCGTGCCGTTGGCAACGAGGCGGACATAAAGATCTGCGAGCGCTACTCCGAAGAGTGAGATCCACGCAAAAACAGGATGCTTGTGATTGAGCACCGATACCCAAGTCCAGAACTTGTATCGCACTGGATGTTTGGAGAAGTTACGGAGACGTCCACCAATTGTGTGGCGACAGGTATGGCATGAAAGTGAATAAAGCCAGAGCAGCGTTGCATTAAGCATGAGCACAACTGTGCCAACGCTCATGTGTCCCCACTCTTTCTCTGCATTTCTAAATGCAAGAACTGCATCGAAAGTAAGAATGGCGTTAAAAATTAGCCCCGCAAA
Organism: uncultured bacterium; assembly: GCA_963978235.1. Lineage (GTDB taxonomy): Bacteria > Actinomycetota > Actinomycetes > Nanopelagicales > Nanopelagicaceae > UBA7398. The sequence continues at coordinate 4,051 of CAXBQM010000025.1, forward strand.
GAAGAACCAACGGTGACCGTTTTGCAAAATAAGTGGCGCGCGAGTTTCGCCTGTGTATTTGGAATGTGGTTCTGCAACTGCACAAGCAGGTGGTGACATCCAGAATGATCGGTAATACGCCTTGCGGTAGTAGTAACAGGTCATTCGGAATCCAAGTGGAAAAATTAAAATTAATAGTGCAGGAGAAATTGCTAAACCAAATACAAAGATTTTTCCAAAAGGTTGGCCAAAGAGCGACGCGCCTTCAACGCACGTTGTTGAAAGACATGGCGAGTAAAACGGCGAGATGAGCGGCTCAGCAAAATAATTAGCATTTTCAAATGCGCGGAACGTTGCATAAATAATGAATGAAACAAGGACAGCAACTGTTATTGCTGGTTGCAACCACCACTTATCGTTTCGTAACGTTCGCTCTTTTATTTGCGCACGGGCCGCGGAGAAAACTCCAGTCGCCATGACGTCCTCCTGAGAACAAGTGAAACTCCTAAGCGAAGTTTGCTCAACGTTGAGAAGTATCGCTAGGTGGCGTATGCGTAGGACGTTATGAAATCAACCACATGGCGGAGGGCGAGGGATTTGAACCCTCGAAGGTTTCCCTTGCCGGTTTTCAAGACCGGTGCACTCGGCCGCTATGCGAGCCCTCCGTGGGAAAACTTACCTTCACCACGGTGCGTGCTCAAAATTTGACTGCTACTACTCGCCCTTTTCTGGGTGATCCAAGTTGGGCAACGCCGGTTTGAGATAAAGGCGGAATCGAATCGACACCATATGAATCACAACAATCGCAGCAACACACATGACAACAGTTGTGTCTGAATTGATTGTTGTTTCATTAAGCGCAACAAAGATCGCCGAACCGATTGCAGTTCCGGTGGCGTAGAGCGGGCCACCAGTGAATATCTGAGGAGTGTTTCGTGAAACAACATCTCGAAGAATCCCGCCACCAACTGCCGTGATAATTCCTAACATCACTGCAACTAGGGCTGATGAATCAAAGAGAATGGCTTTGTAAGTTCCGGCAATTGCAAAAAGTGCGGTAGCAATTGAATCTAATACTGTTACAAGTTTCGTATTTTCTCTTACATATTTTCCATAAATCAACGCTGCAATAACTGCTGCCAGCGCAGTCAGTAAATATTTATCTTGCATCCCTGAAGGCCGACCGACGCCAAGTAATAAATCACGAACAATGCCACCACCTAATCCGGTCAAAATTGCCACCGCGATAACGCCAACAAGATCAAAACGTTTTTTCACAATTGCAAAAAGCGCACCTTGGAAAGCACCAACACCCACACTTGCTAAATCCAACCAAAGTGGAAATATCTGTGTGTTCATGCAGGCAACTCTAATAACTCTTCGAGAACTATCGCGACGCCATCATCTTGATGAGGTGCAGTTTCGAATTTCGCATATTTCTTTGCATCTGGATGGCCGTCAGCCATTGCCCATGAACGACCTGCCCACTGCAACATTGAAAAATCATTTGGGTTATCACCAAACGCAACACAATCGTCTGCGGTTAATCCAAGTCGGCCAGCAACTTTCGCAAGTGTTTCCCCTTTACTCACGCCAAGTGCGGAGATTTCAAGGAGAGATTCGTTTGCATTTGAATGCGTAATTGTCACCAAATCACCGACTGTTTTCTTTGCAATGTCCAACATTTCATCCGAAGTAAATTCATAGTCGGAACAGCGAGCCAAAATCTTCATCATAGGCTCGGTCATGGCGCTCTCAATTCTCTCTACGCCGACATTATCTACGCCTACATCCCACCGCGGGACATACTTAATTTCACGGTGAAAGGCATCAGAGATTTCACAAGCAAATGAAATGGGGGGAATTGCTTCGCGAAGTCTCTTCACCATTTCTAATTGGTTCGCAACTGGAATGAGCCACTGCTCCAAAATTTTGTGATTATGGATATCAAAAAGCATCGCGCCATTCCCACAAATGCCATTTCCAAATTCAAATGCTTCTTTAATCTCTGGCATCCATCGAGGTGGTCGCCCAGTTACAAAATAAATATGGATTCCTAGATTGTGCGCTTTGCGAAATACCGCTTTAGTGCGATCGCTTATAACGCCGTAATGCGCAACTATCGTTCCATCGAGATCAGTTGCAATAAGTTTTGGTCGACGCCCCACTACACGCTCACCGGGCGGAAAGTGTCGGTCCCAAGGAAAGATTGCAGAGCTTGCGGAACTTTTACCGTTCCATCTTTTTGTTGGTGATTCTCAAGAATTGCGACAATCATCCGTGGAATTGCAACCAATGTTCCATTAAGTGTGGCAATTGGTTTGGTTCCTTCTTCGTCTTTCATGCGAATATTCAGACGGCGTGCTTGAAATTCAGTGCAATTAGAGGTTGATGTAACTTCGCGATAAGCGTTTTGAGTTGGGATCCACGCTTCGCAATCAAATTTACGCGCTGCACTTGAACCAAGATCTCCTGAGGCAACATCGATAACTCGGAACGGAACTTCCATCGCTTTAAGGAAATCTTTCTCCCACTCCAGTAACCGCAGATGCTCTTTTTGTGCATCCTCGGGCTTACAGAACGAGAACATTTCGACTTTATCAAATTGATGTACGCGAATAATTCCACGCGTATCTTTTCCATACGTTCCAGCTTCGCGTCGGAAGCATGATGAATAGCCGGAGTAACGCAACGGAAGTTTTTTCGCATCAATGATTTCATCCATGTGATACGCAGCCAACGGAACTTCACTCGTTCCGACTAAATAGAAATCATCCTTTTCAAGATGAAAAACATTCTCTGCCGCCTGACCAAGAAATCCGGTTCCCTCCATCGCTGCTGGCTTAACGAGAACGGGTGGAATTACCGGAATGAAACCATTCTTTGCTGCACTAGCAATTGCGTAATTAACCAGGGCAAACTCAAGAAGTGCGCCTACTCCGGTGAGGTAATAAAACCGCGATCCGGAAACTTTTGCCCCGCGTTCAACATCAATCGCACCAAGAGCTTTACCAATTTCAACATGGTCTTTCGCCGCAAAACCCTCTTTTTCAAAATCTCTCGGTCTGCCAATTTCTTCTAGAACTTTAAAATCTGCTTCTCCGCCAACTGGTGCCGCTGGGTCAATCAGGTTTGAAAGGCTCATTAATTCGATTCGCGCTTGGCTCTCTGCTTCGCTCTTTTTCGCATCCGCTTCTTTTACTTGCGACGCGAGAGTTTTCGCTTTCTCTAAAATTGCTCTCTTTTCATCACCTTGAGCAGAACCCACCGATTTTGATAGCGCATTCTGTTCCGCACGAACTCTTTCAAATTCAACGATCGCGGCTCGACGTGCTTCATCTGCTGAAATAACGCGATCAACCAACTCTGCGCTTTCACCACGTGCGGATTGTGATTTTCTTACCGCATCCGGATTTTCGCGAAGTGTTTTAAGGTCAATCATGGATGTAAGCCTACCGATTAAATCTTTCTACCTTGTCGCACATCTGCCAACCAAGCAGCAGCATCTTTAAATGCTGCATTACTAGTCGCTTGTGGTGTTGTTGGCGCAACTTTATCTTCACGTGGATATGAACCAAGAAAACGAACATCTTCACAAATACGTCGAAGTCCCATCAGCGCATCTCCAACACGTTCTTCGGTCACGTGACCTTCGATATCAATGATGAAGTGATACGAACCCAATTCTTTTCCAGTCGGTCTCGATTGAATGAAAGTTAGGTTCACGCCGCGCACTGCAAACTCTGTGAGAATTTCTAAAAGTGCGCCGGCATGGTCTGCTCCGATAAATAGCGCAAGCGTTGTCCGATCATGGCCAGTGAAATTCGGAATTGCTCCAGGTTTACCGACGAGAACAAATCGCGTCACGGCACCATCGTTATCACCAATATTTTTTGCTACCTGCTCCAGTGAATATTGTTCGGCCGCAAATGGCGCTGCAATCGCAGCATCAAATCGACCGTCGACAACACCTTGAGCGGCGGCAGCCGTTGATGACGTCTCGACGATATCTGCATCTGGATAATTCTTTGCAATAAAAGTTCGGCATTGCGCTTCAGCATGAGGATGAGTTGCAATGGATTTAATAACGCGATTTCCAGATTTAGTCATTAGCGAAAAACTGACCGACAGGGTTGTTTCACCTAAAACTACTAATGGCTCTCCTATTGCTAGTTCATCAAGAGTTCTCGCCACAACACCTTCAACTGAGTTCTCTATTGGAACAAGCGCTCGCTCGCATTGACCGCTCCGTACTGCGTTGAGAGCTGCTGTGACGTTTGCGTATGGTGATAAGTGATCGTTTGCTTGAGTGATACTTCGTAACGCCGCCTCTGTGAATGTGCCACTTGGGCCAAGGTAGGCATACGTCGTCATTGGTTAAGAATAGCCGAGCACTTTCTTTGCTTGCCCAGGAGTATTTGTGATGATGGCTGTAACGCCATTTTCCGCACACATTCTCATATCTGCAGGATCATCAACCGTCCAGACATAAATTTTCTTCTTCATTCTTCGCAACCTATTAAAGAGTGATGGATCGTTCTTAAAGAGATCTTTATTCAATCCATAAACTGGCGCTGATGACGGCACCCATTTAACTTGTGACGCAATTTTAGAGAGGAAAACTGCAGGATATTTTCGCTGCATCGATATCCGAGCCACTGCGAAATAACTAAATGACATGATATTTATGTGAATGCCGCTCTCTCTTATTTCTGTTTCGCGCGATTTCAATAGTTTGAGAACAGCGTTTTCAATGGCACCTCGAGATCGAACTGGATGCTTAGTTTCGATAAGAAGATGTTTCTTATTTCGAATTGATATATCGAGAAGTTCATCCAAGAGGATTGGTTTTCCGCGATTTCCTTTGTAGTTAATTTCAAGCGACAGAAGTTGGGCTGTTGAAGAATCAGCAACATTGAGCGCTTCATTTGTTAAACGAGACGTGTCATCATCATGCCAACATAAAATTCCACCATCGCGAGTGAGGCGAACATCGCATTCAAATCCATCTGCGTTCTGCGCTATTGCGCCGAGATATGCTTCCCGCGAACCTTCTGCAAAGTCGACGCTTGCGCCACGATGTGCATAAATGAGTGATCTCACGTGCGCGAGAGGGGACTTGAACCCCTACACCCTTGCGAGTACTGGCACCTGAAGCCAGCGCGTCTGCCATTCCGCCACTCGCGCGTTAAGCATTGAGATTAGCACCGATACGCTTTCACCACTATGTCAGGAATAAATTCGGTAGCAGCGAAACCTAATTATTTTTTCGCTCCCGTCGCTGGTGAAAGTGCAATCGGAAAAGTTCGTGACGGTAATGAAGATTCAGGATTTGTTTCTCAGTTCTCACTTGCGGTTGCAGATGGAATGGGAGGGCATGTCGGTGGCGAGATAGCTTCGAGCATCGCTATCCGCCAATTTGCCTCGAAATTATCGATGATTTCAGATGCACAAATCGATAACGAATCCCGTGAAGATTTACTTCTTAACCTTGCTTTAGATATAGATCAAGCAATCAGCACAGAGGTTGCTTCGCGACCTGAGTTAGAAGGCATGGGCACAACGCTCTCTTCGGTAACAATTATTGGCGAGAATGTCTTACTTTTACATATCGGAGATTCACGATGTTATCGAATTCGCAAAAAGAAGATTTCACAATTATCCGTCGATCACACTGTTATTCAAGAATTACTCGACCAAGGAAGAATTTCGCACGAGGATATCGCCGATCATCCACAACGATCATTTCTCACACAAGCCTTGATGGGCAAAGGTGAGATAACACCCATCCTCGTTTCTTACCCAGCAGAACTTGGCGACGTTTATCTGGTGTGTAGTGATGGTCTTTCTGGATTTGTGGCAGAAAATGAAATTCGTGACTCCTTCACAAATGGAGATTTAACCACCGCAGTAGATTCACTTATTGCAAAGGCTTACGAAAGAGGCGCGCCGGATAATGTCACTGTAATCGTCGGTGAAATTTCTAACCAAAACCATATTTCTCAAATGTTTTTAGGTGCCGCACAATGATGAATTCGCGTGTTTTGGGCGGTCGATATGAACTCAATCAAATGATTGGTACAGGCGGGATGGCTGATGTCTATCTCGCACACGATAATCGATTAGCTCGTGAAGTTGCAGTAAAAGTTTTGCGAAGTGATTTAGCTAAAGATGCAACATTTCTTGCCCGCTTTCGCAAAGAAGCACTCGCTGCTGCAGGTTTGAGCCATTCTGGAATTGTCGCGGTTTTTGATTCAGGCGAAGATTCAGAGAGCGGACGACAGACGCCGTATATCGTCATGGAATATGTCGCCGGCCAAACTCTTCGTGACATTCTTCATCGAGGAGATCGCCTTCCTTTTAATAGAGCAATCGAAATTGTTGAAGGAATTTTGTTGGCGCTTCAATACTCACACCACAACGGCATTATTCATCGCGATATTAAGCCTGGAAATATCATGATTACCGAGACTGGAACCGTCAAAGTGATGGATTTTGGTATCGCCCGGGCGCTGGACGATATCGGTGCAACGATGACAAATACCTGGAATGTCATCGGTACCGCTCAATATCTCTCCCCTGAACAAGCCACCGGTGATCAATCAGATTCACGAAGTGATCTTTACTCGGTTGGTTGTGTTTTCTACGAATTAATCACTGGCAAGCCGCCATTTACCGGTGACACTCCCGTCGCAATCGCCTACCAACATGTTTCTGCGCCAGTTATCCCACCGTCCCAGATAATTTCCGAACTATCGATAGACGTTGATAATTTCATTTCAATTGCTCTGGCAAAGAATTCAAAAGACCGATATCAAGATGCTCTTTCAATGCTTGATGATCTCAAACGTCTGTCACGAGGTGAAGCAATAACGCGAGAGCTGCCAAAGCGAAAACGTTCCACACGAGGTGTAGTCGTTGGCTTAATCGCTGCATTAGCGATCGGAAGTTTTGCAATTGGTACCACGGTGTTTAGGAGTGGCTCTTCATTAAGTGCAGGTTTGCCAAACGTTGTTGGTCTGACTGAATCTGAAGCGAGAAATTTATTGCAAGGATTTACGATTGTCATTAAACGTGCACATGATCCACGCATTCCGTTTGATCGCGTTGTGGCCCAGTTACCTCTTGCAACATCTCGCGTTGAGAATGGCTCGAGCGTTACGCTCACGCTCTCAGATGGACCAGGAGATGCGATAGTTCCAGTAGATATTGTTGGGAAATCTTTAGAAGATGCGCGCGCATTACTTACGCAAGCTGGATTAATCCTGCAACGTACAAACGCAGTTGATTCGGATGCGACTCCTGGAACTGTAATTGCGGTATTTCCATCACCCGGCTCAACAATCACAGCCGGAAGCGGCGTTGTACTAGATATCGCCAGCGGCAACGTAAAAGTCCCATCTTTAGTGGGGCTCACCGAAATTCAGGCGCGGACAATCCTTACTCAGGCTGGTTTCTTAGTTCGAATCGTTCAGGCGTATGACGCTTCGCTGCCAGTTGGCGCTGTCATCGCACAAGCGCCAGATGCTGACACGGTGAAAACAATTGGCAGTCCGGTCACCATCACGGTCAATACTCAAAATTAACTAGCCGCGTTTTATTACCGGCGACATACCTTCAGATCTATTACGTGCTTGATTATCACCACATTGCACAAGCCAATTTCCTAAAATTTGATATCCGTTTTCTGTGAGAACTGATTCGGGATGGAACTGAAGTCCAAATATTGGCAGCGATTTATGTGAGATTGCCATGATCACGCCCGATTCAGTTCGACCATTGACGATGTAATTTTCTGGCACTTCCTTGATTACTAGTGAGTGATAACGTCCAACAACAAGTGGCGATGGAATCGCATCGAGCACTCCTTGTTGGTCATGAACCATCACAGAAGTTTTGCCATGAAGAAGCTCTGTAGCTCGTGAGACCATTCCGCCTTGTGCAACTGCGATTGCCTGATGCCCTAAGCAGACTCCCAAAAGTGGTTTTCTTATTTCTGCACATTGATTCACGACATTAATACTGTTACCTGCATCTTCAGGAGTTCCGGGTCCAGGAGAAATCAGCACACCGTCATAACTTTCTAGTTTCTTCAGATCAACTTTATTGTTATCGACAACATCGCATTCAGCGCCAAGATTTCGAATGTAATCAACGAGATTAAAAACAAAGGAGTCGAAATTATTTACGACTAAAATCCGCATTTAACCTCCCTCTGACTTACATCTGATTTCTCGAGGCTATCTTTCTGGATTATCGAGTTTCGTGTATCTTCCCCCTATGCCTAAATCAAAGGTCCGCAAGAAGAAGAACACTTATGTGCCTGCTGAGGTCCTCGAGCATGAAAACGAAGATCTCGAAAGCCCAAGTTGGTTAGCGCCAGTCATGGTTGGGGCGTTCCTTCTTGGCCTCCTTTGGATCGTCGTCTTTTACGTCTCCCAAACCCTCTATCCAATTCCAGGAATAGGCGCTTGGAACATGCTCGTTGGTTTCGCTTTCATCGGAGTTGGTTTCTCACTCGCCACTAAGTGGCGATAGCCGCTATACCTCTTATATAAATTACAGCGGTGTAATTCTCCACACCGTGGATAAACCTGTGGATAACTAATATCCCTTACGGACGGTCCTCAACACCCACGTTGCAACAGCGCCGCCGATTAACCCACCTAGATGTGCTCGCCAATCAATTCCACTCACCATAAATCCCAGCGCGAAGTTGATCAGAATGATTGTTCCGATACTTCGGAAATCAACTCCCATCGCTCGTCCAGAAACTGCCAGCGAACCAAATAATCCAAAGATTGCTCCGGACGCTCCGATCGAATACACATTTGCCGTATTAAGAAAAATTGATGCACACGATGCGGCAAGTTGTGAGATCAACAAAATGGTTGCGTAACGACCGCGGCCGTAAAAATTCTCAACTGGCGTTCCTAAAAGATGCAACGAATACATATTAAAACCCAAATGGAGTAAGCCACCGTGTAACAGTGCGACCGTTAATAGTCGGTAATACTCACCCGATTCAATTCCTGCTCGATAGAGCAAGAAATTACTCTCATAACTCGGAACAAGAAGCTGAATTAAGTAACTCGCACAAATAGCAACGAGTAAATAATTCGTGAGCGAACTTTTTTCTCTCACCTTGGATTCAGTTTCCTATGTACTTCTTATTAAGTTACTTCAGAGAAACTGAGTTGATTTTAATCGCTTCTATTGGTCGATCCTGTGCTCCAGTTTTGCAGGTAGCAATAGCGTCGACAACTTTCTGGCTCGCCTCATCTTTTACTTCACCGAAAATGCTGTGCTTTCTGTTGAGCCATGTTGTTGGCACGACAGTAATGAAGAATTGAGAGCCATTTGTTCCCGGACCAGCGTTAGCCATCGCTAATAAATATGGGCGATCGAATGATAATTCTGGATGAAATTCGTCAGCGAATTTATAACCTGGACCACCTGTGCCTTTACCGAGTGGATCGCCGCCTTGAATCATAAAGTCCTTAATAACGCGGTGAAAAATCGTGCCGTCATACAAATTAGCGGTTGTCTTCTCGCCGGTTCGTGGATCCACCCATTCCCGTGCCCCGCTAGCAAGTTCTACAAAGTTTGCCACGGTTTTTGGCGCGTGATTTGGGAAAAGTTCGATGACGATATCGCCTTGTGTGGTGTGAAGTGTTGCTTGTGTGTATGTGGTCATTATGCGAACTTAACAAAAGAAATCGGAATATTCAACATGAAGCCTTTTAATTAAACGCAGTGATTATTGCTCCTGCGATCATGAGGTTAAGTGAATCGTTCGTGGTTTCAATAACCCAGGTTTTGAAATTTTCGCCACCAAAAAGTCTGTGGGGAAGTGATGCGAACATTGCAATTCCCACTCCTAATACGAATCCGACTCCGGCGCCATCAACAATAGAGAAATCCGGTAAGTGGACTTGCAACGAATTAATAATTAAACCGAGCGAGACTGTTTGAATCAAAACCGAAAGAAAAGTTCCACCAAAAAGCACTACTGGCTTTGGATTGTTTTGAAGTTGACCTGATTCAATCCCGCGAGCTTTCATCCAAAGCGGGTAAAAAGTTTTGGGTCCAAACCAGATTGCGCCACTAATTATTGAAATTATTGTGGCGATAACAACTCCAAGAAAATTCAAACCCGTAAATGTCATGACTTAATTCTCATTTCTTTGAAGGTTGTTTTATTAATCGTTGTTTACTTTATTAACTATTGTGGAGACTAGGGGAATTGAACCCCTAACCCCCTGCTTGCAAAGCAGGTGCTCTACCAATTGAGCTAAGTCCCCG
>CAXBQM010000026.1:0-13605 GCA_963978235.1 uncultured bacterium
TCCCTGACTTGGACTCGAACCAAGAACCTGCCGGTTAACAGCCGGCTGCTCTGCCGATTGAGCTATCAGGGATCGGCTGAAGCCGAACTCTAGCCGAAAAGGCTTTAGACGCTAAATTTCCCGGCTACATATTCTCGTCTAGATATCGCCAATCGCCATATCGTGTTGGTGACGTCGAGCCGTTTCGAGAGTAAGTAACTCTCCAAAAATCTTGTTGTACTCGGTCTCACTTTCGACCGGATTAATTCGTTGCAAGGTCGATTTAATCTCAGCAATTGATCGACTCAATGCCATTTCGCGAAGTCTGGCAGTAATGCTTGATACATATCGATCCGAAATCTCGCCATCTGTTCGGATTGGCTCCACAGTGAGTTCGGTAATAAACGACTTTAACTCTTCGCTGGTCGCAGAATCTATTTCCACTGAGGTGAGATCTGGTTGCGTGTCGATGAATTCACGTAATTTATTGTAAGCAGGATGTGTGAATGAATTCTTCTCTATTTCTTTCCAGCCTCGACAGAGCGCTGGCATTTGTAACCGAACCTTTAAGACTTCCCGTTCTAATACAAGTCGTGGTTCATTGGGATCAGGACGCCAACTCTGAGTTGGTGATTCAATCTTCTCTTCACTTCTCTGAGTTACCGCACCTTTCTTTACGGCCGCTTGGACAAGTTCGACTTCCATGCCAAGCCACCCTGCAAGTGAGCGGACATACTCTGGACGAAGTGAAGCGTCGCGAATTTTACTTATGAGTGGCGCAACGCCATTGAGCGCGCCCACTCGACCTTCTGGTGTTTTCAAATCGTATTGGGCAATAGAACTCTTAATTGCAAATTCAAAGAGTGGAACTCGACGAGCAATGAGATCTCGGACGGCGCCATCACCGTGTTCCTGGCGAAGTTCGCACGGATCTTTTCCGTTTGGTTCTACCGCAACAAATGTCTGAGCGACAAATTTCTGATCATCGCCAAATGCACGAAGCGCTGCTTTTTGACCAGCCGCATCGCCATCGAAAGTAAAAATTACTTCGCCTCGAAATGCATCATCATCCATCAATAGTCGTCGCAGAATTCGAATATGGTCATCACCAAATGCAGTTCCACAGGTAGCAACTGCGGTAGTGACACCAGCAAGATGCGCTGCCATGACATCCGTGTAACCCTCCACTATTACCGCCTGGCGCTTCTTTGCAATCTCTTTCTTTGCCATATCAAGTCCATAGAGAACTTGGGATTTCTTATAAATTGGAGTTTCTGCGGTGTTGAGATATTTCGGACCTTGATCCACGTCATCACTTGCTAACTTTCTTGCACCGAAACCCACCACATCGCCAGAGACATCTCGGATTGGCCACGTTAATCGATTTCGAAATCTATCTATGGGGCCACGTTGACCTTCTTTGGAAAGTCCGGCGAGCGCAATCTCTTCTTGGGTGAAACCTTTTGCAACAAGATGCTTTGTTAATGCATCCCATTCATCTGGTGCATACCCCACGCCAAACATTTGTGCGGCGGATTTATCAAAGCCTCGTTTCTGCAAGAACTCACGGCCATGAGCAGCTTGCGGTTGCTGCAACTGTTCTTGATAAAACTCGGCGGCGGCAAGATTTGCTGCGACCAATCGTGTGCGTTGTCCGACTGGTGCACGTTGTCCAGAACTTTGTTCGTATGTAAGTTGGTAGCCGATTCTCTCTGCGAGTCGCTCGATGGTTTCCATAAAAGTGAGATGTTCCATCTTCATCACAAATGCGATGACATCGCCACCAGTTTGGCAGCCGAAGCAATGGAAGAAACCTTTACTTGGCGTCACATGGAAGGAGGGTGATTTCTCATCATGAAATGGACAGAGCCCTTTCTTCTGTCCGCCACCAGCGTTCTTTAATTGCACATATTCGCCGACGACTTCATCAATGGGAGAGCGATCGCGAACATAGGAAACATCTTCATCGCGAATACGTCCGGACATGTTCGCCATTCTATAGTTCTTATTTCTTAAGGTTTTAAGACTAACGAAGAATGAAGCGCAATTGCTCCCATATCCGTGAGTGAGGCGACCTGGTCAATGACGACGCGAAGCTTTGCTGATGCGCTCTCTGCGCGTTCCCATTCTTGAAGGAAGAAACTCTCGAGCGTATGTGGCGCACCCGCACGAATAGCGCCAACAAGTGAGTGGATGATTTCGCGTTGTTTCGCATATCGGTCCTGTGACTCGTCGGCGAGGATGATGTAATGCGCAGAAATAGCTTTTAGTAACGCAACTTCCACACGATGCGTTCTGGGAACAATCAGATCTGCGTTGTAGCGGACGAGATCGCCATCACCAAATTTCGCACGTGTTTCGCGTTCAGCCGCAAGGGCATATCGCCCGACCAGTTGGCTTGTTAAGTCTTTTAAATTAGCCAGTTCGCGATGACTTCGATCAAATTTCTTTGGCCAACATGAAAGCGAGGTTAACGACGTGAGCGCGCTCTGTGTTTCACTTTCTTGCAGATCCGTCAAATAGTTCTCTTGAGCTACTTTATGCAGGAGCGAAATATCATGACTGATATTTTCAAAAGTGAATTTTCCCGTTACTAAACCATCTTCAAGATCATGAACTGAGTACGAAACATCATCTGACCAATCCATAATTTGGGCTTCAATTGAAACTTTTCCGTCTGGTGCGCCATCGCGCATCCAAGTAAAGATTTCTTGATCATCGTCATACACGCCATATTTTTTTCTTCTGACTGAGTGCAGATCACTCGAACGTGGCCAGGGATACTTCGACGCTGCATCGAGTGAAGAACGAGTTAAATTTAAGCCGACTGAGATTCCGTTGTTATCAACGGTTTTTGCTTCGATGCGAGTCAGAAGTCGAAAACTTTGTGCATTACCCTCAAATCCACCGCACTCTTGCGCCGCCTCATCGAGCGCAACTTCGCCATTGTGGCCAAAAGGTGGATGGCCAATGTCGTGCGCTAAACATGCACCTTCCATTAAATCTGGATCTGCACCAAGCGCTGCTCCAAGTTCACGCCCAACTTGCGCGCACTCCAATGAATGTGAAAGTCGAGTTCGCGGAAAGTCACTTAACCAAGGAACGGCAACTTGAGTTTTTGCGGCTAATCGTCGAAGTGCAAAGGAATGAATGATTCGTGCTCGATCTCGCGCGAACTCAGTTCGCCCTGGACGTTTTGCGGGTTCATCAAGAAATCGCTCGCGATCGGAGTGCGTATATTCCGGATGCTCATGTGCAGGTCGAAGCGCCATTACGAAAGCCTATTGATTTCGATCGCTGATATGAATGCCGCGTCGACCCAGCGTGATGTAAGCAAGATAAGCCTTAGTTTCGCGGATGATGTACGAGAGCCCGGCTTTGCTCAATGAGGATGGGCCGTTGCGCGTCGGTGAACAGGTCGCAATTAAGCCTTTGTCATTAGCCATCGTCATTGCGCGTTTGCAATGATATGGATCAGTAACGATGATGACATCTTTGCGACTCCGTGTTTTCATTTCATCGACGTAAGCAAGTGTGCTGGCATAAGTATCTCGCCCTTTTGAGATCGCAGTTATTGCGCTCGCTGGTACGCCGTTATTGATAAGCCAACGCTTACTTGCAGCGGCTTCAGTTGTTCTATCACCGGGCGCGCCTGCGCCAACTGTAATTACTCGTTTTGCATAACCTAATTGATAAATTCTTTTAGCCTCTTTTAATCGCGCAGTGAGAACTTCGCCAGGTCGCCCATCTAATTGCGCTGCGCCAAGGACAACAATGACATCGGCGCTGCGAATTGTTGGGTTATGCGCTGCAAACCAGACTTGCCCAACCGGCCAACCAATGACGAGCAAAAGTAGCGCGATGATAAAAGTAATAATTCGTCGTATAAATCTGAAGATAAACATCAGCCGCCAGTTCCAGCATCATCACTTGCCACGTGGGCAAATTCAAAGGGATCATTGAGCCAACCATCTGGAAGTGTTACCGGTCGACCATGACTTGTCCGACCACGAGGTGCATCACCAATTGCTTCTGGATAGGGCTGATCAACTAAGAGATCAAGAAGTGAACGTAACTCCGTTAACGAAGAGACCATGCCAAACCTACTTCGCAAATCACCTTCCACTCGAAAACCTTTGAGATACCACGCCATATGTTTTCGCAGATCTCGACAGGCGCGATGCTCATTTTCAAAATACTCTGCCAATAATTGTGCATGTCTAAAAATCACTTCTCGCACTTCAAAAAGTCGTGGCAACGGTCGTTTGCTTTCGCCGTTAAAGGCCCGCACTAAATCAGCAAAAAGCCATGGTCGGCCGAGACACCCACGACCGACAACAACGCCAGCACAGCCGGTCTCGCGCATCATCGCTACGCCATCTTCACCAGACCAGATATCGCCATTTCCTAATACTGGCGTGCCGTATGGTGCGAGATGTTCCACGAGTCGAGTAATCGTCGACCAATCTGATTTTCCTTCATAGAACTGAGCTGCAGTCCGCGCATGAAGTGCTACCCATGCCACTCCTAATTCAGCGGCGATTCGCCCTGCGTCAAGATATGTATGGTGATCGCCATCAATTCCCACTCTCATTTTCACAGTTACTGGAATTCCAAATGGCTTTGCGTTATCGACTGCTGCTTTTACGATTGCTGCAAAAAGATTTTGCTTATAGGGAAGGGCTGCGCCACCACCTTTGCGAGTTACTTTAGGAACCGGACAACCGAAATTCATATCGATGTGATCTGCTAAATCCTCATTACCAATCATTGAAACCGCGTGAGCCATATCTTGCGGATTCGTTGAATACAGTTGCACCGATCGTGGCGTTTCACCCTCGCCCGGCACGATCATTCGAAGCGTTTCTTCATTGCGTTCAGTAAGAGCGCGCGCTGTCACCATCTCTGAAACAAATAATCCAGCACCTTGTTCCCGGCACAGTAACCGAAATGCAGAGTTGGTGATTCCTGCCATTGGAGCTAACACGACTGGTGGATCGAGTACTACTCCACCATCAGGAAATTTCCCATTTGTAATGGGAAGACGAAGCGCAGTCTTTAGCATCCGAGAAGTTTGGGAGCTAACCACGCCTCTACTTGATCAATGGCGATACGTTCCTGTTTCATAGAATCGCGTTCGCGAATCGTTACTGCATGATCATCGAGTGTTTCAAAGTCAATCGTGATACAGAACGGCGTACCAATTTCATCTTGGCGACGATACCTACGGCCAATTGCGCCAGCGTCATCGAAATCAACGCTCCAATTCTTACGTAACCGTGCGGCAAGATCGCGCGCCTTCGGTGAAAGATCAGCGTTGCGAGAAAGTGGCAGCACGGCAACTTTCACCGGCGCTAATCGATGATCAAGTTTTAATACAGTTCGTTTCTCCATTTCGCCCTTTGAATTTGGCGCTTCATCTTCTGTATAAGCATCCATTAAGAACGTTAATGTGCAGCGATCAACACCGGCGGCCGGTTCTATGACATAGGGAACCCAGCGTTCATTCTTCTCTTGATCAAACCATGAGAGATCTTTGCCAGATTTGGTCGAATGAGCTTTGAGATCAAAATCAGTTCGGTTTGCAATGCCTTCTAATTCGCCCCATTCAGTTCCAGTAAATTCAAATTTATATTCGATATCTACGGTGCGCTTGGAGTAATGCGAAAGTTTTTCTTTTGGATGTTCAAATAAACGAAGTCGATCGGGATTGATTCCTAAATCGACATACCACGCGAGTCGAGTGTCAATCCAAGTTTGGTGCCATTCCTCATCTGTTCCCGGAACAACGAAGAACTCCATCTCCATCTGTTCAAATTCGCGAGTACGGAAGATGAAATTTCCCGGAGTAATTTCATTTCGAAAGGATTTTCCAATTTGGCCAATTCCAAAAGGTGGTTTCTTCCGCGCTGTTGTTGCCACATTTTCAAAGTTAATAAAGATTCCCTGCGCAGTTTCAGGTCGCATATAAGCAAGGCCTGACTCATCTTCTACTGGGCCTAGATAAGTTTTTAATAACCCAGAGAATTGTTTGGGCGCTGTGAATTTTCCTTTATTTCCGCAGTGGGGACAGTTCACCTCACTGAGAGAAGTTGGCTTCTTCTGATGTTTTGCTTCGTACGCATCTTCAAGATGGTCTGCGCGATACCGTTTATGACATTCAGTGCACTCGGTCAGCGGGTCGGTAAACGTTTCAACGTGTCCAGATGCTTCCCATACTTCGCGCGCAAGAATGACGCACGAATCAAGACCAACAACATCTTCTCTTCCCATCACCATTGATTTCCACCATTGGCGTTTGACATTGTTTTTTAATTCAACACCGAGCGGACCGTAATCCCACGATGCGCGAAGACCGCCATAAATTTCTGACGAGGGATAGACAAAGCCACGACGCTTTGCGAGTGAGACGATGACATCGAGACGATCTTGGGCCATGGTGTTCTCCATCCGGCTGGCTGTCGGCGGTGCGCACCGGTCGCAGTGTGTTCACTGGGCGCAGGGCGCTAGTTTACGATGGGTATATGAATATCGCGATTGTCCTTGCTGCAGTCACTGCACTTGCAACAACCGCTGGCGGTGCGCTGGCGCTTCGATCACGCGATCGCCTTCATCTGGTTCTTGGACTCTCTGCCGGTCTCTTGCTGGGATTGGTGAGTTTTGACCTACTCCCCGAGGTTTTCGATGCAAGTTCTTCGCTCACGGGCGGAGTACGTACCATTTCAATCGCCATCATCGCAGGCTTTCTCTTTCTACATTTTGTCGAACAATTCTTTGGGTCACATGAACCTGCCGAATCTGACTACGGTCATGATCATTCACACGCTGCACATATCGCCGGCACGCTCGGCGCAGTTGCCATGGGTGGCCACGTCTTTCTCGATGGCGTTGCGCTCGGTGTTGCATTTCAAGTCTCCAACAAACTTGGCGTTGCAGTATTTATTGCGCTGTTGACGCATGCATTTAGCGATGGTCTTAATACTGTCTCATTACTTATTAAAACGGGCTCATGGAACAAACGCGCAACCTGGCTACTTGGCGTTGATGCGTTAGCGCGAATCGGCGGTGCATCACTTGGCACCTACGTTGCATTTAGCGATTCATCGCTGGCAATTTATCTTGCGCTCTTCTCTGGTTTCCTTATTTATCTCGCCACATCACATATATTGCCAGAAGCTCATTCTCGACACCCATCGCGTCTTACATTGATAGCAACTATTGCTGGAGTTGGAATGATGTGGCTAATAGTTGCCAATCTTGGTCTGCACTAAGGTGTGATTCTCTGGTGTTGCTGGAATAATCCACCTCACAAATTTTTCGTTTGAAAATTCCAAAATCAGCACTGGCTTCTTCTTATAAACCACACAGAAATCTTTCCCTAATTTATGTCTCATTGTCCCGAGCATGATGACGTATGGGATTCCCGTTCCGGGTGCCCTTATGCCTCTCAAAACTTTACTAGTCCAAGGATTCTCTACTCGCTGCACCGAAGTGAGATGAGAAATACTCGCTGACGGTGAAGAGCAGAATGCCCCTAGTTTCTCAAGACAGCTAAGTTGGTAGGAAATTGTATTTCCCTCAATTTTCAGCATGGCTATATTCAATCTAAAATGAGTCCGACGGTACGACTTTGTTTTACGTCAAGAATCCACCGTGAAGTCATCCATGCACATGGACATACTCGATCAAACCAAAACTCAACTTCGGTTATTGTCATTTTCAAGCCTTGCCAAATCTCCGCTCGCGACCTGCATATATCTCAATAGCTTTCCATAACGTTTCGCGTGTGACATCTGGCCAGAGCACATCCATAAATACCATTTCGGCATAAGCAGATTGCCAGAGCAAAAAGTTTGAAGTCCGTTGTTCGCCTGAAGAACGTAGGAAGAGATCAACATCGCTCATCTGTGGTTCATCGAGGTACTTTGCAAAAAGTTTCTCGTTTATCTGTTCAGGTTTTATTCGTTTCTTTGCGACATCGTGAGCTAACAGCGCGGCCGCATCTGCAATTTCTGCACGTCCACCATAATTCACACACATATTCAATGTGAGTTTCTTATTTTTCTTAGTCAGCTCTTCTGCTTCTAGCAGTTCATTCATTACTGATTTCCATAACTTTTGTGGGCGACCGACCCAACGAATTCGTACACCCATCTCATTCATCTGATCGCGACGTCGGCGAATAACTTCCCGATTAAAGCCCATTAGGAATTTAACTTCGTCGGGAGAACGACGCCAATTTTCGGTCGAGAATGCGTATGCGCTTAACTCTTTCACGCCAATCTGAAGCGCACCTTCTACAACATCAAAGAGCGCTGCTTCGCCTGCTTCATGTCCTTTCGTGCGAGGCAAGCCACGCTTTTTTGCCCACCGACCATTTCCATCCATGACAAGTGCGACATGGTGTGGAATTGCTGATTTGGGAAGTTTCGGCGGCGTTAACTTTTTCACGGCGCGAGCCTTTCAACCAACGGCAAACTTCGCAAGCCTCGCTCTAAATGCCATTGCAAATATGCCGCAACTAAACCAGATGCCTCGCGACGATTTCGGATCTCGCTCTGATCTGCGCGCTCCCAATTACCGGTGAGGAGATCTGCCATAAGTTCTAACGTGCTCGGTGATGGAGTTGCTGACGCGGAAGGTTTGCAATCGATACAGACCGAACCACCACCCATTAACGAGAAGTATTTGTGTGGACCTGGCGCCTCACAACGAGAGCAGGTTGTCATGGATGGGGCATATCCGGCCACCGATAGTGATCGAAGTAAATATGCATCCAAAATTAGCGATGCATCATGGGATTCATGCGCAAGCGCTTTCAACGCTCCAATAACAAGTAAATATTGTTGTAGCGCTGGTTCATGTTCATTGGCAGTAAATCTTTCGGCAGCTTCCAATATGGCATGTGCAACTGTCCACTTTTGATAATCCTGAGAGATGGCATCACCGTAGTTTTCAACGCTCTCAACTTGTGTCACAACATCAAATGTTTTTCCGGTATATAACTGAATATCAATATGGCTCGCTGGCTCAAGCCTGGCACCGAATTTAGATTTGGTCCGTCGAACCCCTTTTGCAACCGCTCGCAACCGGCCATGTTCTTTGGTGAAGAGCGTGACGATTCGATCAGCCTCACCTAATTTTTGGGTGCGCAATACCAGCGCTTGATCTCGATACACCGCCACGGTCACACCGTAACGAAGGAAGTTAGCGAAGTGCGCGATTTACTGCCGACACCACTGCTTTGAGCGATGCGGTTGTGGTGCTGGGGTCAATTCCAACGCCCCAGAATGTGCCGCCATTGATAGTGCACTCAAGATATGCAGCAGCGCTGGCATCGCCACCGGCTGACATCGCATGTTCAAAGTAATCAGCAACTTGCACATCAACGCCATGTGCTTGTAACAAATGACAGAACGCAGAGATGGGTCCATTTCCTTTGCCAGAAAGAGTGATCTCTTTCCCACCATCAAGGAGAGTGACAGTGAGTTCAACACCTTTCTCTGGTGATGAAGTTTGAGTCAAAGACTCTAAACGGAAGCGGCCCCACTTATTTGTATCGCTTGGTAGATATTCATCAAGGAAAATTTCCCACATTGCATCCGCGAGAACTTCGCCGCCTTGATCATCGGTATGCGCTTGAATCACTTGGCTAAATTCGATTTGAAGTCGTCGTGGTAATTCCAGTTGATGTTCGGTCTTCATGATGTAGGCGACGCCACCTTTACCGGATTGGCTATTGACTCGAATAACCGCTTCATAGGTACGGCCAATATCTTTTGGATCAATCGGAAGATAAGGAACTCCCCACGTAAATTGATCAACCGGCGTAGCGCCGGCATCCTTTTCGAGCTGCTCCAAACCTTTCTTAATTGCATCTTGGTGCGAACCAGAAAATGCCGTGAAAACTAAGTCGCCACCATAAGGATGACGTTCTGGTACGCGAAGTTGATTGCAATATTCAACTGTTCTGCGAATCTCTGGAATATTCGAGAAATCAATCATCGGATCGATCCCGTGGCTTAACAAATTCATTCCCAGCGTTACTAAACAAACATTTCCAGTCCGTTCGCCATTTCCAAAGAGCGTTCCCTCAATGCGATCTGCGCCGGCTAAATATCCGAGTTCTGCTGCTGCAACTCCGGTGCCGCGATCATTATGCGGATGAAGGCTTAAGACAATACTGTCGCGACGATTGAGATTTCGGTGCATCCATTCAATGGAATCGGCATAGATATTTGGCGTCGCCATTTCTACCGTTGCTGGCAGATTAATGATGGTTTTCCAACTCGGTGTCGGTTTCCAAACATCCGTCACCGCATCGCAGACTTCAAGTGCGTATTCGAGTTCGGTTCCGGTATATGACTCTGGTGAGTACTCAAATGAAACTGCTGTTCCTTTGACGCTATCCATGAGGGAGAGACAGAGTTCGGCACCATCGGTTGCAATCTTCTTGATACCAGCGCGATCTTGGCCGAACACAACTCTGCGTTGTAACACTGAAGTTGAGTTATACAGATGAACGACCGCTTGTTTAGCGCCTTTAATTGCTTCATATGTTCGCTTGATGAGCGGTTCGCGAGACTGAGTGAGAACTTGAATGATGACATCATCGGGAATAAGGCCATCATCAATAATTTTTCTAACGAAATCAAAATCGGTCTGGCTCGCCGATGGAAAACCTACTTCGATTTCTTTGTACCCCATCGTGACTAAGAGTTTGAACATCGCCAATTTGCGATCTGAATCCATGGGATCAATCAACGCTTGATTACCGTCGCGCAAATCAACCGAGCACCATTGCGGCGCTTTCGTCATGGACTTTGTCTGCCAGGTTCGATCGGTAAATCCATCGCGATACTCAGGAATTGATGCAAACGGATTAAAAAACCCATAGCGCGAAACCGGCATCGATGATGGGCGTTGCTGCGGAAAATTACTGTGCTGGGAATTCATTGTTACTCCTCATATAAAAAATACTTTTAGAAAATTTGTTTGCACCTGCAGGGCTTCGGTCTTTACCGGCGACGCCAAACCCCGCGACGAGGGGACCGGTTACTTGGCCCCGCCGCGGCAGCGAAGGAGGAGTGCTGTGAGGAGTTCGCTGCGCAACATAGGGAGAGGTTAACGGGTGTGTTAAAGAACTGGCAAATATCGATCTAGTTCGTAAGCCGAAACCTGACGGCGATACTCCTGCCACTCAGCGCGCTTATTTCGAAGGAAGAATTCAAAGACATCTTCGCCCAATGTTTCACGAACTAAATCGCTTGCTTCCATCGCCGAAATCGCTTCATTGAGATTGGAGGGCAGGGTTTTGGCAGGTTCAATCTTCTCCAACGGATATTTCTCGGTAATTCCACGTAGTCCGGCGGCAATGGTCACTGCGAATGCCAAATATGGATTACAGGCTGAATCTGGTGATCGAAATTCAATTCGAGTGGAATGCGGTTTATTCGGTTTATACATCGGAAGTCGCACTAGCGCGCTACGGTTGTTATGACCCCATGAAATTGTTGATGGAGCTTCTCCGCCACCATGTAATCGTTTATATGAATTTACCCATTGATTTGTAATAGCGGTGATCTCCGGTGCATGTCGCAAAATACCGGCAATAAATGAACGACCAATTGGTGAGAGTTGATACTCCGCACCTTCCTGATAGAAAGCATTCCGCTCACCTTCAAAGAGTGACATATGTGTATGCATTCCTGAACCAGGATGATCGGTAAATGGTTTTGGCATAAATGAAGCGTGGAAGCCTTGATCAAGTGCAACTTCTTTGATGACGTGGCGAAATGTCATGATGTTATCCGCTGTGGTCAAAGCATCGGCATAGCGAAGATCAATTTCCTGTTGACCAGGTGCTCCTTCGTGATGCGAAAACTCAACGCTAACACCCATCGCTTCTAGCAAGGTAATGGCTTGACGCCGAAAATCATGACCAACAACGCTTGGTGTTTGATCAAAGTACCCACCTTGATCAACCGGTATTGGTGAAACTCCTTTTTCTGGCGCATTCTTAAAGAGGAAGAACTCAACTTCTGGATGGGTGTAACAGGTATAACCCAATTCAGCAGCTTTGTTCAAAGTTCGCTTGAGAACATAGCGAGGATCAGAAGGCGATGGTGAACCATCCGGAAGAGCAATATCGCAGAACATTCTCCCCGCACCGGGCGCTTCAGTTCGCCACGGCAATACTGAAAATGTTGCAGCATCAGGACGCGCAACCATGTCAGATTCGGTGATGCGAGCAAAACCTTCAATCGCTGAACCATCAAAACCGATACCTTCATCAAAAGCGTTCTCTAACTCGGGTGGCGAGATTGCAACCGATTTAAGAAAGCCAAGTACATCGGTAAACCAGAGTCTCACAAAGCGGATATTCCGCTCTTCAATTGTTCGAGTAACAAACTCTTCTTGTTTACGCACACCGTCGGAGGAAGTCATAGCCGATATCCTGCCAAGACGATGTTTCGGAAATGTTAAATGCTAAAAAATTCCGAAGCATCCATATTTGTACGTGCGGGAACATCTTTCAGAATGACCGAATTCGCCGAAATAACTGCTCGCTCACCCACCGTCACGTTTCCGATGACACGCGCTCCAGCGCCGATGATGACATGGTCTCCGATTGTGGGATGCCGTTTTCCGAGTACAAATCCACGAGCTCCCAGTGTGACATCGTGATAGATCATCACATCATCACCAATGATGGTGGTTTCACCAATAACAACGCCCATTCCGTGATCGATAAAAAATCTTCGTCCAATAATTGCAGCAGGATGAATTTCAATTCCTGTAGCAAATCTCGCCCAATGTGCGCCCACACGCGAAATCAATTTCAAGCCATGGTTCCAGAGAAAATGATTGATGCGATGAGCCCAGATTGCATGCACTCCGGGATAAGCAAGAATTACTTCTACTGCATTGCGCGCAGCAGGATCGCGCGCAAGGGCAGTATGAATATCTTCTCTCATTCGAGTAAACATATGTACTTTTATTGATCCATCAAATCTTGATAAAGAATTGTTGAAAGATATCTCTCACCAAATGATGGAATGATGACAACGATATTTTTTCCGGCAAATTCTGGGCGGTTGGCAATTTGTGAAGTTGCCCAGAGCGCTGCGCCTGATGAAATACCTGCCAATATTCCCTCTTCACTCGCCGATCGTCGAGCATACTTCACAGCATCTTCTGCTGATGCATCAAGAACCTCGTTATAAATAGTTGTATCGAGAACTGGTGGAATGAAGTTTGGCCCAATTCCTTGGATGGGATGTCCGCCAGGTTTTCCACCATTGAGAATCGGTGATGCGGCAGGTTCAACAGCAAATATCTTGATGTTTGGATTCTTCTCTTTGAGGTATTGGCCGACTCCTGTAATTGTTCCGCCTGTCCCAATGCCTGCTACAACAGCATCAACCTTTCCATCAAGGTCTCGCCAAATTTCAGTGCCGGTTGTTTTGCGATGTATTTCGGGGCCAGCTTGATTTTCAAATTGGCGAACCAAGACTGCGCCAGTTGCGCCAATTTCTTCAGCTTTTGCCACAGCGCCGCGCATACCTTCGGCAGCAGGAGTCAGTACCAATTCCGCGCCGAAAGCGCGAAGTAGCGCACGACGCT
>CAXBQM010000027.1:0-13439 GCA_963978235.1 uncultured bacterium
ATTCCTGTCCATGACACCGCCGCATTCTTCGCATATGCACAATCAAAGGGCACAACGCGTCTAGTAGGTCCTAACTGTCCTGGACTTATCAGCCCTGGCCAATCAAATGTTGGAATTATTCCGGCTGATATCACTGGTCCTGGAAAAATTGGTTTAGTCTCAAAGTCAGGAACTCTCACCTATCAAATGATGTTTGAACTTCGTGATTTCGGATTTAGCACTGCAGTAGGAATTGGTGGCGATCCGATTATTGGAACAACTCATATTGATTGTCTCAAAGCATTTCAAGATGATCCCGAAACCGAAGCAATTGTGATGATTGGTGAAATCGGTGGCGATGCAGAAGAGCGCGCAGCGGCATTCATCAAAGAATATGTGACAAAACCAGTCGTAGGTTATGTTGCAGGATTTACTGCTCCAGAAGGAAAAACCATGGGGCATGCTGGCGCAATTGTTTCTGGTTCATCAGGAACTGCTGCGGCAAAGAAAGAAGCGCTGGAAGCTGCGGGTGTAAAAGTTGGGCAAACACCAAGTGAGACTGCAGCGCTGATGCGCGAGATCTTGCAAGCCCGTAAAGGCTAACGACGTAAGAGTTGATGGTGCGAAACGCTCTGCGAGTTTGCATTCAGCAAGCGATACGGAGCGCAGCGTTATTACTACTGCCACTAGCTTTTCTTTCACTCGTTATTTGGGCAACCGCCGGAAGTGGCACCGGGAAAACTAGCGATCCGCTTAAAGCAGCAACCTGGTTATGGCTTGCGGCAAACCATATTCCTTTCAAGAGCAATAGCGCGGGAATAACTACCTGGCTTTCCTATTTACCGCTTGGTTCACTCTTTTTTATTTATGCAATTATCCGAAGTGGTTTTCTCAGGGTTGCACAGATACTGCAACCGAGAAATCGGCGCGAAACCAATCGAATTCTGCTGCTGCTCTCACTCTCGTATGCGCTGATAGCAACTATTTGTGCAGCGACGGTATCTGAATCTGCGATTGCTTTTCCTTGGTATCTGGCATTTGTCATCGCATTCTGCGAATCTTTTATCTTTGCTTATCTCGCCTCGGAATTACGCCCCAATCACGCTCATACTCAGCCGTGGCAGATTGGTGTGAAATTAGCAACGACAAGTTTTGCGCTCTTATGGGGAGTTGCATCGCTGATCACGGCGCTATCGCTTGCATTTCATTTTGTGGACGTACGTGATTTAACGACTGTGATTCAACCAGGGATATTTGGTGGCGCCGCATTTCTAGCAGTTCAAATTCTCTATTTACCTAATGTGACGCTCGCTGCCTTTTCCTACTTAACTGGCGCTGGATTTCATTTAGGAAGTGGCTCATGGGTAAATCCATTTGTGCATCGACTAGCCGAAATTCCAGCGTTACCAATTCTTGGCGCACTCCCAACGCAGAAGAATTACCTTGCATTGCTCGCAGTGCTATTTCCGATAGGTTCAGGGTTTTGGATTTCACAACGAACCCGCCAGTTGTTTGGTGGTTCCGGTAATCAATCGATTGCAATGAAACAATGTTTTGTTGCAACCCTTATCGCTTCTGGATTTCTCGCTTTATTATCAAGCGTGCTTGGCAGTGGATCATTAATCAATCGCAATCTTTCCTATGTCGGACCTACCTGGTGGCTCTTTCCCATTGCACTCACGTGTGAACTTGGTTTAGGGATTGCCCTCAGTGCTTTCATTGCTCGACGACGCTCATGAAATTTCGCATTGTCATTCTCGCCTCTGGCAGTGGCACACTCACACAAGCAATTATTGATGCACAGGAACGAGGTGTGCTCGATGTAGAAATTGCAGCAGTAATGTCAGATAAAGATTCCGAGGTTCTCCAGCGAGCGCAACGTCACGGAATTAGAGCGCAACTAATGCCCATGAAGAGTGACCGTAATCAATGGAACAACGAATTGTTACAAGCAGTGGCGCGCTGTGAACCAGATCTAGTCGTGAGTGCAGGTTTTATGCGGATTCTTTCGCCTGAGTTTGTCGAGAAATTTCGAGCGATCAATTCGCATCCATCTCTGCTTCCGCATTTTCCAGGTGCTCACGCAGTTCGAGATGCGCTCGCTGCGGGCGTCGCTCAAACCGGATGCACCATCCATTGGATTGATTCAGGTGTAGATACCGGAGCAATCATCGCTCAGATTCCACTTCCGATTCGAAGCGGGGATACGGAAGAGAGCCTCCATGAACGCATTAAGATTGCCGAACGCGCGCTCATTGTTGAGACGATTGCCACTCTCTCTCGCGAGGAACGACATGTCTGATCGCAAACCGATTCGTAGAGCGCTTATCAGTGTTTATGACAAAACAGGATTAGAAGAACTTGGTAAGACTCTGCACAACGCGGGCGTCACAATTCTTTCAACCGGAAGTACCGCGAAGACATTAATTTCATTTGGCATTCCAGTAACGCCGGTTGAGGAGTACACCGGATTCCCCGAGATGCTTGATGGTCGGGTCAAAACATTGCATCCAAGGATTCACGCTGGTTTATTGGCAGATCAGACGAACGCTGATCATCGCTCGCAATTAAGAGATCAGAACATAGAAGCATTTGATCTAGTAGTTATCAACCTCTATCCGTTTGCCGCCACGATTGCATCTGGTGCTTCATTCGATGAATGTATAGAGCAGATAGATATTGGTGGACCATCTATGTTACGAGGCGCTGCGAAAAATCACGGAAGTGTCGCCGTAATTTCAGATCCATCGCAATACCCAGCACTTTTTATGGCAATTGCACATGGCGGATTTTCTTTGGAAGAACGGCAAGAACTCGCATTAGAAACATTTAAAAGAACTGCGCAGTATGACAGTGCAATTTCGCAATGGCTTAATAATCAACGTGGTAAACCTGAGTTCCGAGAGAGTTCGTGGACAAAAGTCTCTGATCTTCGATACGGTGAAAATCCGCATCAAACTGCGGCGCTTTATCGTGACGCTGATAGCGCAGGACTTGTCGGTGCCGAACACCTTCATGGCAAAGCAATGTCATTTAATAATTACACCGACGCTGATGCAGCCTGGCGGGCAGCGTGGGATCACGCACAACCTTGTGTTGCGATTATCAAACATGCCAATCCATGTGGGGTTGCGACCGGTACATCAATTGCTGAGGCATATAACAAAGCCCATGCCTGCGATCCGGTGTCAGCATTTGGCGGAGTAGTCGCAGCAAATAGAGAGATCTCAGTTGCAATGGCGGAAAAGTTAGCGGAAGTTTTCACCGAAGTTGTCGTTGCGCCGTCATATGAAGTCGGAGCCGTAGCGATTCTTTCAAAGAAACCGTCAATCAGAATTCTCCAGGTAAATAAATTTACGGCGCAGAAAGAAGAGATCAAACCAATTTTAGGTGGCGTATTAATTCAATCGGTTGATACTCTCAATGAGGCGGGAGATAGCGCAGAAAATTGGCAGCAAGTGAGCGGTGAAAAAGTAAGCCGAGAGCAGTTAGCTGATTTGGAATTTGCCTGGCGTTCGGTGCGAGCAGTGAAGAGCAATGCAATTGTCTGCGCTAAAAATGGCGCAACAGTTGGGATTGGAATGGGTCAAGTAAATCGAGTTGATTCAGCGCGCTTAGCAGTTTCGCGAGGCGGTGATCGAGTAAAAGGAAGCGTTGCTGCTAGCGATGCCTTCTTCCCATTTGCGGATGGATTACAGATATTGATTGATGCCGGCGTTACCGCAATTGTGCAACCAGGTGGAAGCGTTCGTGATGAAGAAGTGATTGCAGCTGCGAAATCAGCAGGAATCGCGATGTTTTTTACGGGAGTTCGACACTTTTCTCACTCTTAATTCTCATGTCGAGTGCGTTCTTCTCAAACCCTTAGAATCCCACTATGAGCGCGAAAATTCTTGATGGAAAAGCAACAGCGCTCATCATCAAAAATGAATTAAAGGCAAAAGTTGCAACGCTAAAAGCCACTGGAAAAACGCCCGGCCTTGGCACCGTTTTAGTAGGGGATGATCCAGGATCTCACGCTTATGTTGCTGGCAAACATCGCGATTGTGCGGAAGTTGGAATCAACTCTATTCGAGTCGATTTACCTGCCAGCGCAAGTGAAACTGACATTCTGCGTGCAATAAATGAACTCAATGACTCAAAAGAGTGCACCGGCTACATTGTTCAATTGCCACTTCCACGAGGAATTGCCACGCAAAAAATTCTTGAAGCAATTGATCCAGCAAAAGATGCAGATGGTTTACATCCGCTTAACTTAGGAAGATTAGTGTTGAATGAGAAAGCGCCACTTCCATGTACACCAGCCGGAATTGTTGAATTACTTAATCGATACTCAGTAAAAATAAGTGGTGCAGAAGTTGTAGTGATTGGGCGTGGTCTGACTGTAGGTCGCCCACTAAGTCTTTTACTGACACGGAAAACTGAGAATGCAACTGTGACGCTCGTTCACACTGGCACACGAGATATCGCTCGCCACACTCAATCTGCCGATATCGTAATCGCGGCGGTAGGTCAGGCACATTTTCTAACACCTGAAATGGTTAAAGAGGGAGCAGCGGTTTTAGATGTTGGCATTACTCGAGTAGGTGAAAAATTAGTGGGAGATGTTGATCCAAAAGTTTGCGAGAAAGTTGGTTGGTTTGCACCTATGCCAGGTGGCGTTGGTCCCATGACTCGAGCGATGCTGTTGCAAAATATCGTGGAATTAGCTGAGACGAAATGATTTCACGTTTAGGTTATCTGGTAGCGGGGATAGGAGTTCTGCTCGGAGTTTTCTCTTATATTCGAATCGGTGCGCTCGCAATCGCGACCGGAATGGCGCTCTTTGCGCTGCCTTTCCTGAAAGGAAATTGGCGAGAGCGTCGGATAGAAATCATCATCTCCACCATTATTTTTGTGGCCCTCATAACAATTGCAGTAGTGCTCCCACACAGTAACGTCTAGGTTTTTGATTTTCTCGCTCGAGTGAGCGCAAGTAGGATGCTCGTATTACCCAAAGAGAGAAACCCCGGGAGGCTTGAATGGCGCGGTCTGGAAAAGTTACTGTGGTCGGAGCTGGTTTTTATGGTTCAACAACAGCGCTTCGATTAGCAGAATATGACATCTTTGAAACCGTAGTTCTGACCGACATTCTTGAAGGAAAACCTGAAGGTCTCGCCCTTGATATGAATCAATCGCGTTCCATTGAAGGATTTGAAACAAAAGTAATTGGTGCAACAACTACGCCAGATGGTGGCGGGTATGAAGCAACTGCAAATTCGGATGTCATTGTTATCACAGCAGGTCTTCCTCGAAAACCAGGAATGAGTCGAATGGATTTGATCGGCGTTAACGCTGGCATTGTTCGTGGCGTTGCCGAAAACGTTGCAAAGCATTCCCCAAACGCGGTCATCATTGTTGTTTCAAACCCACTTGATGAAATGACTGCATTGGCACAAATAGCAACAAAATTCCCACACAACCGCGTAATGGGTCAGGCAGGAATGCTTGATACTGCGCGCTTTACTCACTTTGTTGCAGAGAAACTCAATGTTCCGGTCGCTAGCGTTAAAACGCTCACACTTGGTTCACACGGCGAAACTATGGTGCCAGTTCCAAGTCGTTGTTCAGTTAATGGTAAGCCGCTCTCTGAATTACTTTCCGAGACAGAGATTGCCGAACTCGTTGATCGCACTCGCAATGGCGGAGCTGAAGTTGTTGCGCTTCTCAAAACCGGTTCTGCTTATTACGCACCATCAGCGGCGGCAGCTCGAATGGCTCGAGCAGTCATCACTGATTCAGGCGAAGTGATGCCAGTCTGCGCATGGGTGGATGGGCAATACGGATTAAGCGGTGTGTATCTCGGTGTCGAAGCGGCGATTGGTCGAAGCGGCGTAAAGAATATTGTTGAAGGAAAGTTAACTGATTCCGAATTGGCAGCTCTTAAAGTTGCAGCAGAAGCAGTTCGCGCAAAACAAGCTGATGTGAAAGACCTATAGGAGAGCAAACATGAGCAAGATTAAAGTTCAAGGAACCGTAGTTGAATTAGACGGCGATGAAATGACCAGAATTATCTGGAAATTCATCAAAGACCAATTGATCTTGCCTTATTTAGATATCAATCTTGAGTATTACGACCTTGGCATTGAGTATCGAGATTCCACAAATGACCAGGTAACTATTGATTCTGCGAACGCAATCAAGAAACACGGTGTAGGCGTCAAGTGCGCAACCATCACTCCAGACGAAGCGCGCGTGAAGGAATTTAATCTCAAGCAAATGTGGAAATCTCCCAACGGTTCTATTCGAAATATTCTCGGTGGCGTAATTTTCCGTGAACCAATCATTATTAAAAATGTGCCAAGGCTAGTTCCACATTGGAGTAAACCAATTGTGATTGGACGTCACGCATTTGGTGATCAGTATCGTGCAACGGATTTCCGAGTGCCTGGCAAAGGAAAATTAACCGTAACGTTTACTCCGGAAGATGGCTCGAAGCCTATGGAGTTTAATGTCTTTGATTTCCCGGGCTCAGGCGTCGCGATGACGATGTACAACTTGGATGATTCAATTCGCGACTTTGCGCGCGCATCATTCAATTATGGACTCACTCGAAAATATCCGGTCTTCCTCTCAACAAAAAACACAATCTTGAAGGCCTACGACGGTCGATTTAAGGATCTCTTTGCCGAAGTATTTGAAGCAGAATTTAAAGATGAATTCGCGAAGAACAACTTGGAATACGACCATCGACTCATTGATGACATGGTGGCAACTTCACTTCGATGGGAAGGTGGCTATATCTGGGCTTGTAAGAATTACGATGGCGATGTGCAGTCAGATACCGTTGCACAAGGCTATGGCTCACTCGGATTGATGACTTCCGTATTAATGACACCAGATGGAAAAACGGTAGAAGCTGAAGCGGCACATGGCACAGTTACTCGCCACTATCGTGATCATCAAAAAGGAAAGCCAACTTCAACAAATCCCATCGCATCAATCTTTGCGTGGACACAAGGGTTACAACACCGCGCTAAATTGGATAACACGCCAGAACTTGCGAACTTTGCTCAATCGTTAGAGAAGGTATGTATCGAAACTGTCGAAAGCGGCAAGATGACAAAAGATCTTGCTCTGCTCATCAGTAAAGATGCACCGTGGCTCAATACTCAAGAGTTTCTTGCCGCAATCGACGAGAACTTACAGAAAGCGATGAAGTAAAACTAAAGTCTCGCTCCAGTTGTTGCGTTGAAGAGATGTACTGAACCCTTTGCCGCTGCAACCGTGATGGTTTGGCCAGGCTTTGGTGGGTTCTTAGGATCCCAACGAACAATTACTTGAGCTCCTTCATCACTTGCGTTAGCAAACTTCAGAGTTGAATCTTGTGGTTTGCCGTACACGAATGCATCCGCGCCAAGTTCTTCCACCACTTCAACGACGACTTCAAAACCTTTCGCTGCTGGTGCAAAACCTTCTGGGCGAACACCAACGATGACCGAACTACCAGCGCTTGCGGGTACTTCGACTTCTAGGTGTCCTAGTTTTGCCGTGCCACCAGATACCGGTGCGATAAGAAGATTCATCGCAGGTGATCCGATAAATCCTGCCACGAATGCATTAGCTGGATTGTCATAAAGATTTCGTGGTGTATCTACTTGTTGCAAAAGACCATCTTTAAGTACTGCTACGCGATCGCCCATTGTCATCGCTTCAACTTGGTCATGCGTGACGTAAACAGTGGTGATTCCAAGGCGGCGTTGTAAGGCAGCAATCTGGGTGCGGGTAGCAACGCGGAGTTTGGCATCAAGGTTAGAAAGTGGTTCATCCATTAAGAAGACTTGTGGTTCGCGAACAATGGCACGTCCCATAGCAACACGTTGACGTTGTCCACCAGAAAGTGCTTTTGGTTTACGTTCTAAATATGGTTCGAGGTCAAGTAATTTTGCGGCTTCAAGTACGCGACGATCGCGTTCTTCTTTTGCAACGCCAGCAATCTTGAGTGCGAAGCCCATGTTTTCAGCGACTGTCATATGAGGATAGAGCGCATATGACTGGAAGACCATTGCAATGTCGCGATCTTTAGGTGCAACGTTGGTGACATCTCGATCACCAATAAGAATTTGTCCGTTATCAATCTCTTCAAGTCCGGCCAACATTCGAAGTGAAGTTGATTTGCCGCAACCTGAAGGACCGACTAACACAAGAAATTCACCATCATTAACGGTGAGATTTAATTTATCTACTGCGGGAGTTGTGGTGCCTGGATAGATGCGGGATGCATCTTTAAACACTACTGATGCCATGTCATTTCCTATTCTCCGGGCAGGTACGTGCCCGACGATCCGTTGGAGTGCGGGAAGGCTACGACAATTGAACGGGAAACGCTATAACCGAGCAACAAGATACCCTTTCCTTGTATGCCGAATACCCCTAGCTCGTTACCCGCTACTTCCTTGGGATCAATTCTCATTGATATCGCAATCGTCCTCTTCTTTATTGGGCTGGGCGGAGTTTTTGTTGCCGCCGAAATCGCACTGATCTCACTTCGAGATAGCCAAGTTCGCCAATTAGCAGGTCGCGGTAAGCGTGGCGCAAAAGTGGCTGAATTGGCGAAGAACCCCAACCGATTTCTGGCAGCAGTTCAAGTGGGCGTCACTTTCTGTGGCTTTCTCTCCGCTGCGTTGGGAGCAGAACGGCTTGGAGTTTTTTTAGAGCCAAGGCTTGTTGATTGGGGAGTTTCCGAAAAATATGTCGCAACGCTTTCACTCATTCTTCTCACCATTGTTATCTCATATATCTCATTGATTTTTGGTGAATTAGTTCCGAAACGATTAGCGCTCCATCGCACAGAATTTCTCTCACTTTATTTTGCAGCAACCGTTGATCGGATGGCACGAATATTTAGACCGATAATCTGGCTGCTCTCACACTCAACCAATATTGTTCTGCGGGCATTGGGAATTGATCCAAAATCTAAGCGCGCAGATATTTCTGAAGAAGAGCTACTCGATCTTGTCTCCGGGCACCAAGCACTTTCTGAAGAAGAACGCGACATCGTAGAAGAAGTTTTTAATGCGAGCGAAAAACAGATTCATGAAATCATGGTTCCGCGTACCGAGGTAGATTTTCTCGATGCCAGCCTTCCTATTTCGCAAGCGATTCGAATAGCGGTAGAGAAAGCACACTCTCGATATCCGGTTATTCGTGGCGCGAGTGATGAAGTAATTGGATTTATCCATGTTCGAGATTTACTTGATCCACAATATAACGAAACTGAGAGCACAATTTTGGAATGCATCAGAAGTGTGCTTTTTTTGCCTGGCACAAAAGGTGTGCTTCCTGCATTGACTGAGATGCGAGCCCAGCGACAACAAATTGCGATTGTGCTCGATGAATACGGTGGAACCGACGGAATTGTGACACTTGAAGATTTAGTTGAATGTTTAATTGGTGATATCCACGATGAATATGACTCCCACGAGAGTGAAGTTCAATCACTACATCGAACTGGTGATTTCGAGGTTGATGGCTTGATTTCACTTGATGATCTTCATGAACAGACTGGAGTCGAGATTCCAGAAGGTCCCTATGAAACTTTAAGTGGTTATGTCATGCATTTCCTCGGCCGGATCCCAAAAGAACATGACGTGGTTCGAATAAATGGGGCGCGAATAACCGTGGTGACGATGGATGGAAAACGCGCAGGCACGCTCCTGATTTCAAGTGAGCAGAACGCTCTGGGAAGATAGCGCTATGACGAAAAAGCGAGTTCTCTCCGGTATTCAACCAACGGCAGACTCCTTTCATTTGGGAAATTACCTCGGTGCAATTAAGCAATGGGTAGAGATGCAGGAGACTCACGATGCTTTTTATTGCGTAGTAGATCTCCATGCATTAACGCTTTCAACTTCCCAAACCGATCCAAAGTTATTTCGCAAACGCTCTCTTATTGCCGCTGCCCAATTGATAGCGCTGGGACTTGATCCAGAGAAATGTACGCTTTTTATTCAATCGAACGTTGTTCAACATAATCAACTTGCCTGGGTCTTAGAGTGCATGACCGGTTTTGGCGAAGCGAGCAGAATGACGCAATTCAAAGATAAATCTCAAAAGGCTGGCGCAGATCGCGCGGTCGTAGGTCTCTTTACTTATCCCATTCTGCAAGCAGCGGACATTATGTTGTATGACGCGCATTATGTGCCGGTAGGCGAAGATCAACGTCAGCACATCGAATTAACCCGAGACATTGGTCAGCGTTTTAACTCTCTCTATGGCGAACAGCTTGTTATTCCGGAACCATTTATTACTAAATCAGCAGCGAAAATAAATGACTTACAAGATCCCACCTCAAAAATGAGTAAATCTGCCCAATCACTTTCTGGAGTGATCGATATTTTAGATGCGCCAGAAATCAATATGAAGAAGATTAAGAGCGCGGTCACAGATACCGAACGTGAAATTCGTTTTGATGAGAAGAATAAAGCAGGTATCTCTAATTTATTGACTATTTACACTGCGCTCTCTGGCAAATCCATGAGTGATGCAGAGCAAGAATTTTCTGGAAAAGGATATGGCGACTTCAAAGGTGCAGTTGCGGAAACAGTTGTTAATTACTTTGCGCCAGTTCGCGAACGAATGACAACCTTGATGAATGATGAAGCAGAGTTGCATCGAATACTCAAGCGGGGCGCCGAAAAAGCAGAGGCAGTTGCATCTCAAACGTTAAAACGTGTGTATGACGCGTTGGGAGTTGTTCCTCGTGGTTAATTTTCAAAGCGAGTCCCACATCCCGTTCTCAGATCAACCACGTAAGAGCGCCGAAGAAAAAGCCGGTACATATCCTTTTACGCGCGGTATTCACGAAAGTATGTACACCGCCAAACCGTGGACGATGCGACAGTATGCAGGTTTTGGAAGTGCCGAAGAATCAAACGCTCGATACAAAGAATTAGTTGCCGCCGGAACAGGTGGATTATCTGTTGCGTTCGATCTCCCCACACAGATGGGTTTGGATTCAGATTCACCACTTGCACTCGATGAAGTAGGCAAAGTTGGCGTTGCGATCGACACGATCGAAGATATGCGTCGACTTTTTGATGGCTTACCACTGGATAAAATCTCAACATCGATGACAATAAATGCGCCAGCCGCAATTTTGTTATTGATGTATCAACTTGTTGCCGAAGAACAGGGAATCTCCGGAGGCTCTCTTACCGGAACAATTCAAAACGATGTGTTGAAAGAATATATTGCACGAGGCACTTATATTTTTCCACCAAAACCTTCACTACGTTTCATCACTGACATTTTTGGTTATTGCAACTCTGAACTTCCTAAATGGAATACCATTTCAATCTCGGGTTATCACATTGGTGAAGCCGGTGCGACACCAGTCCAAGAGATTGCTTTTACATTAAGTAATGCCATTGCCTATGTTCAAGCAGCGGTTGATGCCGGATTAGAAGTTGATGACTTTGCACCGCGCCTTTCTTTCTTCTTTGTCTCGCGGACCACGCTGATTGAAGAGGTCGCGAAGTTCCGCGCTGCGCGCCAAGTGTGGGCAAAGATTATGAAAGAACGATTTGGTGCGAAATCTGAGAAATCGATGCAACTCCGTTTTCACACTCAAACTGCCGGTGTTCAATTGACCGCACAGCAACCAGAAGTCAATCTCGTACGAGTGACTATTCAAGCCTTGGCAGCAGTTCTTGGTGGCACCCAATCACTTCATACCAATTCCTTCGATGAAGCGCTGGCATTGCCTAGCGAAAAAGCAGCGCGATTGGCGCTACGAACGCAACAAGTTATCGCACATGAAACAGACTTAACGAAAATTGTTGATCCTTTTGCTGGTTCATATGTTGTTGAAAATATGACAGCAGATCTCGTTGCGGAAATTGAAAAACTGATTGAAAAGATTGAGCAGCAAGGCGGCGCAGTTGCCGCAATCGAACAAGGATTTCAAAAGAGTCAGATTGAAGATAGCGCCTTTGCGATCGCGCAAGAGATTGAAAAGAAAACGCGGAAAGTAGTTGGTGTAAACGAATTCACTCAAGGCGATGATTCTCAGCCAGTTCTTCATAAACTTGATCCACGAGTTGGTGAAGAACAACGAGCACGGCTCGCCGCCTTCAAGGCGAGACGAGATAACGAGTTAGTTTCTACGCTCTTGAAAAAAATCTCTGATGTTGCACATTCGACTGAGAATGTCATGCCGCATATCAAGTCAGCAATTAAATCTGGTGCCACAGTAGGTGAAATCTGTGATGCGCTTCGCTCAGTGTGGGGCGTATATCGTTCTCGCGAAGCGTTTTAGAAATGTTACGTCGTTACACCAGATTAATCTCAGCTCTTTTATTGTTATTGATAACCGTCATTGGAGTGAGCGCACCAACTTCTGCTGAGGAACCACCGGTTAAATATGGCATTGCGCTCGATATTGGTGGCGTAGGCGATAACTCATATAACGATGCAGTAATGAATTCCGTAGTTAAATTTAAAAAGAAATATCAAATTCCTGATTCCTATGTAAGAGCAGTAATCACAGATGGTTCATATCTCGATCGAGTAGCAAGGTTACGATTCTTTGCTAAAGCTGGTTATTCAATGATTATTGCAATTGGTCCTGAGTACAACCGAGCCGTTTCAAAAGTAGCAAACGAATATCCGAACACGACATTTGCCATTGTTAATTCAAACGGTGTAGCTCAACTCAATGTTTCCTGCCTAACATTTAATGAGAGCCAAGCTGCATTCCTTGCTGGAATTGCAGCGGGAGCCACATCAAAGAGTGGCTCAGTTGGGTTTGTGGGGACACCAGCCACAGTTGATGCATATCCGTTGTTTACGCAAGGAGTTTTGTTTGCCAATCCAAAAGTGAAGACGTCAGCGCTGATATTTGATGGGACGAAGTCAGCTGCCATTCAATTTCTTACCACCGTAAATAGCTCCTCCAAGTTAATCGATGTGCTCTATTCAACCTGGTCAGTCGATAGTGAAATTCTCGATGCCGTGAAATCAATCAATAGTAAAAACCGTAAGGTTTGGCTTATTACCGAAACGCCTGATCAGTATTTCTCACTCTTACAAAGTGAGCGACGAAATATTTTGGCAACTGTAAATAAACGAGTGGATCTGGCAGTGAGTGATGTTCTAGAACTTGGCCGAAATAGGGAATCAATTTTGGATATCGTCAGTGAAACAAATGGAATTTATGGTCGTATGTATTCTGTAGCCAACTCCGGGCTCGCACTCAAATTCCTCAGCCCTGTAACGAGCGCCACTCAAGCGGCTATTTTGCGTGGGATAGTTGCAATCAAGCGAGGAGAAGTTTCAACTCAAGGTTGAGAGTTTGCGAACTTGTAATCAAAGACTCGCATTTTTTGCTCTTCTTTAGCCGTTCACGAAGATAGGGTTTCGCTACACATCAAACCCGTAACCACGGGATTTTCAGGAGGAATACTTTGAAGAAGTCATTC
>CAXBQM010000028.1:0-13267 GCA_963978235.1 uncultured bacterium
CGAGATATTAATTGGCGTACGAATGGCCAATTCACCACTGATCCACCCGGAATCCATCGCGTTCCAATTGCCATGTCATGGCCATTGAGTGAATCAAGTAATGCAACCAACTCTTCGGGTTGATGGCTTAAGTCAGCATCAATTTCGCAGAATATGTCGTAGTTCTGAGTAAGTCCCCACGTAAATCCGGCAATGTAGGCAGGTCCTAAACCACCTTTTCCTGGTCGTTCCAAAATATGTAGCCAATTCAACTTCTCTTGGGAATCTCCGTGAGATTGTTCTTGCTTGACATAATGTGCGGTGCCATCTGGTGAATTATCATCAACGATTAATAAATCAATCTCATAACGCATCGCTCGCGATTGATCGCTTAATAATGTGCGTACGCTCGAAATTCGGTTAATCAAATTACCAATAGATTCAATCTCATTGTATGTCGGAGAAACAATCAAAACTTTTGCTGGTGAAGTATGTGCAAGATCACTCATCGCAGGCTCACTTTTTTCCGAGCAACCAGAGCAAGAAAAATCCCCAGCAACAGTAGTTCGGTCAGATAAGGAAATTGCGTACGTAAAGTTCGAGAAGTTTGGGGATTAACGGTTGCCATCGCAACACCGGCGGTAAATTGTTCAACCGAGCTCACTATCTCCCCCTTCTCATTGACGATAGCGGTGATTCCAGTGGTGGAAGCGATGACCGCA
The DNA here is from genome assembly GCA_963978235.1 of uncultured bacterium. Lineage (GTDB taxonomy): Bacteria > Actinomycetota > Actinomycetes > Nanopelagicales > Nanopelagicaceae > UBA7398. Next base: position 702 of record CAXBQM010000028.1, read on the forward strand.
GGTTTATGCGTTTCATATGCTCGCACACGATTAATGAGAAATTGCTGCATCGCCTCTGTGCTTCTCCCGAAAGTTGCATTATTTGTTTGAATAGCAAGGATGGCTGCGTTGCTAGCTCTGGTGGCGAGAAATTGATCATCAAGAACCTCAAAACAAATCACAGGCAGAACCGCGACTCCTCGATGATGGAAGAGAGAACCGCTCTCCCCTGGTTGAAAATCTGTTACTTCATCAGTGTATGAAGAAACCTTTTCGGCGATACTTCGTAGCGGTATGTATTCGCCAAATGGTGCGAGATCTTCTTTGTAATACCGTTGAATTTTCTGGTCCGCAATCCATAGTGAAGCATTTCGCAAGCCGCGATCATTGAGAACAGCGCCAACCAAAATAGGTGATTTCAAATTTTTGTTAAGGTCTATGAGTTGCGTAAGTATCTTTTGATGTACAAAGGGATCAATATCAACCGAATTTTCCGGCCAGAGAATGAGATCACTGCCAACGAGATCTTGTGATCTTTTTACCGTTGCATCGCGATGGAGCGAAAAAACTTCCTCAGGCGTTCGGTTGAAATCGATTCCAAGTCGCACGCCACCTTGTACAGCCGCAACCTTCCAACCTGTTCTCGTTTGATCTGTGCCCTCCAAGACACTTTGATAGAGATAGCTCGCTAAAAGAATGACGAGACAAGTCGCGGCAACTCGTGTGAAATTTATCAATCCAATGGCAAACGAAGCTGACAAAAAGATGAGCAGAGATTGCAGAAGGACCACTCCCCCTAATGCAAGAATTGGTCGTAACGGGGAATCAATCTGGAAAAATCCAATTCGCGCCCAACCAAATCCACCAAATGGGAATTTCATTCTTAGAAAATCCGCTGCGCACCAGGCTAATGAGAAAAGAAGAGCAGATTCGATATTTCTACGATATGAAAAGAGCGCAGGAATAAGCAGGAGAAAGGATTCCATTGTTACGAGGAGAAGCCATGGCAATGAACCTACATATGTCGATGTCCAATGGAGAACTACTCCGAAATAAATTAATTGTGAGATTGCCACTCGCTGGATTCGAATTTTTATTTTCTGATTGAGCAATGAACGAAAAAGCAAGAAGACGCCGAGCCAACTTAATGGCCAGAGTGAGGTAGAAAAGGTAGCGAGTGAGAGCAGCGCTCCGGCAAGAATTGCCGAGATCACCGGAGGCTCGAAACGACGCTGGAAAATCGATCAATACTGCTGCCTAGCCCTAACTCAGTTTTAAAGCGAGTGATCTCAGCATCACTGGGAAGTTTTTTCGGAGTTGCAAGGTCGATGGTGGGTAGCGGTACATCAAGTGCACAATGCACCAATTTCGGTGCGATCGCCGCGTACTCCTTCCCTTCAATCAGTTTTTTCCGGACATTTGCACTTAATCGATCATCGCTACTTTCCGCCGCCGTAATTGCTTCATCAAGTGAAGAAAAATGTTGCGCAATGGTGGCCGCTCCCTTTTCACCAATTCCTCGGATGCCGGGTAATCCATCCGATGCATCGCCTCGAATCATTGCAAAGAGCGCATATCGATCACCTGGGATTCCATATTTTTCTTCAATGAATTTACGATCCACCAAATCATGTGCGCTTATTCCTTTTGCAAGGTAAACAACTTTTACATCGCGTTTATCATCCACTAATTGAAAGAGATCTCTATCGCCAGTGACAATCCGGATCGGCCCTTTCTCGCGTTTCGAATATGTGGCAATCACATCATCTGCCTCATAATCATCTACGCCAACAATTGGAATTTTGTATGCGTCTAAGACATCAAGTAATACTGGTATCTGTGGTGTGAGTAAATCCGGTTCCGTCTCTTCCCCATCGTCATCAACTCGATTCGCCTTGTAACCAGGGAAAAGTTCCACTCGCCATGATGGTCGCCAGTCGCCATCTAAACAGGCAACGATGCGATCTGGTTGATACCGTTGAATCAATCGCGCACTCATATCAAGAAAACCTTTTATCGCGTTGATGGGTTCAGCGCTCGGTGAGAGCAATGTGTCCGGCATTCCGTAGTAAGCGCGGTACCACAACGATGCGCTATCGAGCAGCATAAGTGTCATAACAGCGCCCCAGAGTACGTGATGATTCCTCGATCGATTCGTTTGAGCGCCTCTCGTATTGTTGGTGTTAATGAAGGTTGGGCGTCACTTAATTGACCTAAGAGATCGATAATTTGTCGAATAGATCGAACAAAATCACCGACGGAGAGATCCGAATCGCGAAGAATTGATGCGAGTGAATGGCCATTGGCCCACCGTTGAGATTGCCAGACAAAATCAAATGCCGGTTCCTTCTGTGGAATAACGCCATGCCGTTCCTCAATGAGAGTCAGGTCAGACCAAATACGAACAATCTCTTCGAGTTGAGTTGTGATGGTGCGGGGAATTTTTGGCGCAATTTTTGCTTCGCCTCGATTATCGAAGACAAAGACGGAAAGCACGGCAACCAAATCTGCGGCGGTGAGATTTTCTAATACCTGTTGAGTGAGCGTTTGTGACAGAAGCAGATCTCGTTCCGTATAAATTTTCGAGAGCAGTTCGCCCTTCTCACTTAACGTTTCACCATCAATGTAGTGGAGTTCTTGCAGAACAGATGTGACGCGATCAAAGATTCGAGGAATTACTAGAGTCCGAGTCTCTAACCGAGATTTCAACGTTGTGTTCTCGCGCATGAGTCGATCCGCTCGTTCACAGAGTCGAGCATGCGCCTCTCGATCTGGACATTGAAAACATGGATGTTGTCGGGATAATTCGCGGATCTCTTTGATTCGCATCTCTGCTTCGAAAACTCGTTGTTGTCGATTACCACGAATGGATCTATCGCGAATCTGTTTCTCTATTTCTTTAATCTCTAACCGGAACGCCATAAATTCTTGAAAATCTCCGCGATCGCATTGCGATGATTCCACTAGTTCCAGCGCTACTCGCTGATTCTTCTCTATTTGTTTGGCTAGCCCCACAACTGATCGATCTGCTTGGAATTGAGCGAACGATGCTGCCAAAGATTTTCGGGCACGTTCGTATCCAAAACGAGAAACCAAGTTAGCGCTCATGTTGTAGGACGGGATAAATGAAGATTTCAGTGGATATGTTCGAGCACTTGCTAAGCCAGCAGCGATCCCCGAATCCACCGTGTTATTCCAAAGAATTACTGCATGGCCTTCAATATCAATTCCGCGGCGCCCTGCTCGGCCAGTGAGTTGGGTGTACTCCCCTGGAGTGATCGAGACATGGCCCTCACCATTCCATTTGGTGAGTTTTTCAAGAATGACGGTATGCGCTGGCATATTGATTCCTAGCGCAAGCGTCTCGGTGGCAAACACAATTCGAACTAGCCCTTGTTGAAAGAGAATTTCAACCGTTTCTTTAAACATGGGAAGTAAACCTGCGTGATGTGCTGCAATTCCGCGCATCAAGGCATCGACCCATTCGTGGAAACCAACTACGCCATAATCTTCCGAAGCTAATTCGCGAGTTTTCTCTTCGATTACTTTTTTGATTCGCTCACGTTCATGTGGTCGCGTGAGCGTTAATCCCGCTTGCACGCATTGACGTACCGCGCTCTCACAACCGGTTCGCGAGAAAATAAAGAAAATCGCGGGTAGATAATCTTGATATTCGAGCTTTTCAACAATCTCTGGCTTGGAGAGCAGTTTTCCTTGCAAAGAAGATCGCTCCGCACTTCCCCAATGACGTTGCTTGGGCGTGCGCACTCGTCTTACCGACTCCTTCTCTAATCGGAGAACTTCGGGGTTAACTCGACCAGATTCAGTAAACAGATCGAGCAATCTATTTCCCATCAAAACATGTTGATACAACGGAACGGGTCGAATTTCAGACAAGACGATATGAGTATCACCGCGCACGCTATTGAGCCACTCTGCAAACTCTTCTGCATTCGATACGGTGGCTGAGAGCGAAATAACTTGGATCCGTTCAGGTAAGTGAATCAAAATCTCTTCCCAGACCGCGCCACGAAATCTGTCGGCAAGATAATGAACTTCATCCATCACGACGTACTCAAGATTCTTAAGTGTTGAAGATTCAGCGTAAATCATGTTTCGAAGAACTTCCGTCGTCATGACAACAATCGGCGCTTCACTATTGATTGATGAGTCGCCTGTGAGGAGACCGACTTTCTCATCGCCATACACCGCAACTAGCTCTTGAAACTTCTGATTACTTAACGCCTTAATTGGGGTGGTGTAAAAACATTTAACACCTTGTTGTAACGCTAAAAAGATCGCAAACTCTCCGATGATAGTTTTTCCAGCACCGGTTGGGGCCGCGACCAAAACGCCATGACCCGACTCCACTGCTCGACAACCTTCAATTTGGAAATCATCGAAACCAAAATCAAAACGTTCGGAGAATTCCGTTGTCCGTGGAAATTTTCCACTCTTCACATTCGCCATTAGTCACTGGCCAGATTTTTATTAAATGGCCAGGTATGAAGTGCGGAGGGCGCCACCGTTGCTTCAACCGGTAAACCACCGATCCGTTCGCCATCGGCGTAAGCCACGGCAGCAGAATTGATTGAAACTCTCTTCCCACGTCGTATTTCAACAGCCGGATCAGAGATATGAGTTCCACTAAATACTTTCGGAAAAATTCGTAAAAAGTGAATTTTTGAGACCGGTTTAAGAATCATGATGTCGAAGAGTCCATCCGTCATGGATGCATCTGGACAGACTTGCATTCCACCACCGTATGAATGCCCATTTGCTACGGCAATCAACATCGCGTCGGATTCAAATTTTTCATCATCAATTTCAAAGAAATATCGTTGCGCTTTAAACAAAGGCAGTTCCAACGCAATTGCGACGTTGTATTTCATCGGACCTTTGATCAGCGAAATTCGGTTGGCGCGTTCGTTCACACGTGAATCAAAACCAGTACTCAAAATATCTGCGAAGTACTCGGTGCCAATTCTTCCGATATCAACCGGTACTGCTGGTTGGGAAAGCGCGTTCGCAAGAATCGCGTCCGTGTCATGCAACGGTGCATGTAACGCTCGTACGAAATCATTGCCAGTGCCACCGGGAAAAACGAGAAGTGGAATCGTTGTCGTTGCTACATGCTGGAGAACTAGATGTACTAACCCATCGCCACCTACGACCATAACTCCGGTGACTGCGTATTTTTTTAACGCGATTGCAATCGCTTCTGATGTTGCCTGGGCTGAGTTTTCAATGATCTCAACGAACTCGAGGTTGCGATCACGAACTTTCGCCACCACTTCAGCGCCAAGTTTTCGACCTCGTCCGCCACCGGACGTGGGGTTAATAACTACTAGCCACATGTTTTACAGAGCAGAAGCTTCATCATCTGAGATCTGCGGACGCTTTTTAGCTCGACGTCGATCGATGAGAAGTCCGATGGCACCACTTCCAAAATAAAAGAGGATCAGCGGAAGTGCGAGCAGCGCCATTGAAATCGGATCCCCGGTAGGCGTAAATGCAGCGACAAAGAGCGCAATTCCAAATACCGCAAACCGCCAAGGTTTGAGAATCCCTTTGCCGGTTATGACGCCAGCGAGATTGAGTGAGATGAGAAAAACTGGCAGTTCGAAAGCAATACCGAAGAGCAAAATTACTCGTAATACGAAATCTAGATAATCATCAAACTTCACTAAGTTTGATAGCGCGGTCGGAGTGAAACCAAAGAGAACTTTCACCGCTACGGGTAAGACCGAATAACCCAGCGCTGCGCCACCTGCAAAAAACGGCGTGGCCGCGCCAATGAATGCCATGGAGTAACGTTTCTCGCGTTTGTGAAGACCGGGTGCGATAAATGCCCAGAGTTGATAGAGCCAGAACGGTGCGGAAATGATCACGCCTACGATTAATGAAACTTTGATCTGTAAATTGAGCGGACCGAGAACGCCATTGATGTAGAGCGAACCACAGTGGGTAGCGCCAGAAGCTTGAGCAGCAGCAAGATCACAGACTGGACGAGCCAGCGTGGTGATAATTGAATTGTAAAAATACCAACCCACACCGCTTGCGATGACGATGAAAAAAGTTGCTCGAACTATTCGCTTTCGAAATTCGCGAACATGTTCAATGAGCGGCATACGCCCATCGGCGACACCTTGAGGCGACATGAATTAAGAGTTTGAGTCGGGCTTCTTCTCTTCATCCTTGTTGAGTTCTTTAACTTCACTCTTGAAGATTCGGAGCGAGCGACCTAACGAGCGAGCAGAATCGGGCAATCTCTTTGCGCCAAAGAGGATGACGACAACAAGAAGCAGGATCAGGATGTGTGATGGCTCTCGGAGGAACATATCGTGGGGCTCCATTTCGTACGGTCTGCCGGTAACGCTACCGGAATTTTGCCCCCGGGGCTATCTATAGTGGCGACGAGATGCTTTAACCCGTTCTTGCAGAGCATTAACAAGTAATTTCGGCTCTAGCAGAGTAACGCTCCCGCCATAACTCATGATTGAGCGGATAAGCCACTCGGTATTCCAGAACTTCATGATGGCTGTTTTCGCGGTTGGATCATGCGCTACTACCAGCTCAGGATTATCTTCGATAAAGCTCACACCGCTACCACTATAAGTTAAAGCAACGCTCGCATCAGAAAGATCAAGCAAAGAGTTCATCCGCTGATTTCGTAAATAACTCTCGCTTGATCGCTCGGCCATAACAATTCCAGCAATATCAAATACTCGTTGTTCCTGCGCCGAATGACAGAATGCAATGAGATGTTCGCGATGTGACTGATCAATTATTTCAATGGGACTAATTACTCGTTCTGATTTCTTATCGTGAGAAGCGCTGATGTATTCAATCTTCAAGGCTTGCTCATGTGAAATGGCGTTTAATATTTCGCGGTAAACAGCTTGATCAACGTTTTTGTTTGAAAAAAACTGTTCTGCGTTGTTGTCGAGAAGTGATTTCAGTTTTTCCGATATTCGCTCGATGCGAAGCCGCTCTTGGCTTTCGTGAGCCATTGCCTTTAACTCCGATAAGCCAAGTAAGAGCGAGGAAACTTCATAGCGGTTCAATCGTCGTGGCTTATTCAAGTTCTGTGCATCTCGAATGGTGACAAAGCCGCCTTCGTAACTTAAATCGATTAGTTCAAGTGGGGTGTAGGACGGTAAGCCACAGAGAAAGAGCAGATCAAGATCCTTTGCGATGGTTTCACTCGAAACATCAAATTCCTTGGCGAGCTCGTCAATATGAATTCCTTGGTGTGACGCGATATAAGGAATGAGATCAAGTAATCGAGCAGTGCGTGTGATTGGTTTTTCGGTACTCATCGCGCAGCTAACCTCGCCAATGACTCTTCGATTTCAACCCGCACATTCGCTGGCGACAACACTTTTGCTTCCGGGCCGGACCAGAGCACGGTGCGGATCAAATCGCTCTTTGAAACATTGGAAATTTCAAGGCGATCGAAGCTTTCCGCTTCCACGATTTTTTGCGCCATTGATCTCAGCGAGAAACAACTCCCCTTCTTGACTTCAATGACACACGGTTCATCACCGATGGTCTGGGCCATAATCAGATGATCTGAAATGTTGAAATCAGCAGGGACGATAAATGTTGACTTACCTTTAGAAAATTTGATTTCGCCAACAATACGACTGATACGAAAAGATTTAATGGCATCAGATTCCAACTCATGCCCCACCAGATACCACGAGCCGCGCCAGGAACCGATTCCAAACGGTTGCACGGTCCGGCGCGATTGATTACCGGAGTGAGCGCTTGAGTAATCAAATACCACTTCACTTCGTTCCGCTACCGCCTGCCACAGATCATGGAATGAAGAATTTTGCTCACTTAATGTGTATCGAGGCATACTGCTCAAGTCGTCTTCATCGACGCTGACAAGTGATTTAATTTTTCTTAACCCAGACTTTGCGGACTCGGATTGAGAATTCTTAGCCCAGATATCTGCAGCGAGCGCGAGCAAACCAATCTCTTCACTATTTAAACCATCTAATGTGAATGTGTAATCGCTATTGAGAATGCGATATCCAGGTTCATCTTCAAAAAGTGGATCAAACCCACCCACTTCAATGACGATGCCAAGGTCGCGAAGGTCGGTCTTATCGCGTTCAAACATCCGCTCCATCGCTTCAGGAGTTCCCGAGTAGCCTTCAACATTTGCGAAGATCGCTGATTTAGTGATGTATTTCTTCCCCAACAAAGCCATGGTGAGATTGATTAAGCGAGAACTTTTGACATCAGACACAAGGGAAGATTACCCGCCTTGGTAGGCTTCGGCTCAGTCTTGGTCGTGACAAACCACGTGGAAAATTAATGTGAAGATTGAAATGAAGGAAGGTATGAAGATGCGACTTAACCTGAAATCACACATCGTTCCGCTCACCTTAATTTCGGGGTTAGCGATTGTTCTATCCAGTTGCAGTACTGATGGAGGCGTCACTTCTATGTCCAATAATTCTTCAAACGAATCTTCTGCTTCAAGTAGCGGCGCGCAACTTCCAGAAGTCACAGGCGCTGCCGGTAGCGAACCAAAAATTTCAGCACCAACTGGAAATCCCCCAGCATCACTTCAAACCAAAGACCTCATCGTGGGCACGGGCGCTGCGGTAGTAGCAACCTCCACTCTCACTGTGCATTACACATTGATGTCGTGGTCCACCGGTCAGATTGTCGAATCATCATGGAGTTCTCAACCAGCAACGTTCCCGCTCAATGGCGTGATCACAGGTTGGCAGGAAGGTATTCCTGGAATGAAAGTTGGCGGTCGCCGATTATTAGTTATTCCACCAGATTTGGCTTATGGTGCAAATGGTGCTGGTCCTATTGGCCCCAATGAAACTTTAATCTTCGTCGTAGACGTTATCTCTGTTCAGTAACGCTCTCGTCGTACGCACCTTTAGCTGGTCGCCTTCTCCGCTTGAGTGCGCCATTTTCTGCCGCCACTTTTCGTGAGAAAAGTAAGAACGCGGTATGCGCATTCATCTGATGCTTTGGCCGTACTGCGAGCCCTTCGTGGTGCCAGCCTCGAATGAGACTTTCGAAACTTTCTGGTTCCGTAAATGATCCATGTTCTTTCAACGTTTCAGCAGTTCGGGAAAGTTGAGTCGTCGTTGCAACGTATGAAATAAAAACGCCACCAGGCTTAAGAACTCGTGCAGCCAGATCCACACAATCCCATGGCGCAAGCATGTCCAGCACGATTCGATCGAATGAATTCTCTTCCGAACACTCTCGAACATCACCTAATTTCACATTCCAATTGGTTGGTGTTGAACCAAAATATTGTGTGACATTCTTCGTCGCAATCGATAAGAAATCCTCTCTCGCTTCATAGGAGACTAAGGATCCGGAACTTCCTATGGCGCGAAGCAGACTGATAGATAACGCGCCACTGCCTGCGCCAGCTTCAAGCACTCGAACTCCCGGTGCGATATCACCGAATCCCACAATGAGCGCAGCATCTTTGGGATAAACAATCGTTGCACCTCGTGGCATTGAAAGCACATAGTCAGTTAATAGTGGTCGTAACGCTTGATACTTAGTGCCGCTATTAGCCTCAATGAGTGAGCCTTCCTCACGACCGATAATGTCATCGTGGTTAATCCATCCTTTATGAGAATGCCATTGATCGCCAGCTTTCAACGTTATGGAATAGAGCTTGCCTTTATCATCTGAAAGTTGAACGCGATCGCCTGGTTGAAACGGACCACTGCGATGATAAGCGCGCTCGTGGCTATTCATTATGCGATTCTAAGCCACGTCGATGGTCAACAACGCTATTGAGTATTTCGAGCGAAACATCAGAGAGTGAATGTGTCACGTAAAGCTGGCGCTCTTGGCCGGGCGCTGGCGTTGCCAACTCTCCTAGATGAGAGATGCCAATAACTGTTGCTCCACTTGCTAATGCCGCACTTGTACCAACAAACGAATCTTCCAAAATAATTGAACGCGTGATGTCGACACCTAACTGCGTAGCTGCAGATAAATAACCTTCGGGCGATGGTTTTCCAACTTTTACATCATCGCCAGAGATCACAACTCCAAAAGTTCCTGCTGGGATTGTATGAAGCGCCGCATCAACCAGAGCGCGCGAACTTGCTGTAACGAGCCCCATAGGAGTTTGCATTTCTCGCAGCTGTGTTAGAAGCGCGAAAGCACCAGGAGCAAAATCAAGTGGCTCCGAAAATTTCTTCACCATTAGTTGGCGAAGTTCATTACCAAAGTATTCCGGTGGATTTGCAAAGTTAGCGCGCTCTGCCATGTAACGCTCCACCCGATCCATTGGTCCACCCAGACAGATACTTTGATCGTGCTCAGTCCAGATGACACCGAACCGTTGCATTAATTCAACTTCGGCTTCCAACCAGTATTTTTCAGAGTCGAAAAGCGTCCCGTCCATATCCCACAGAACTGCTTCGAAGTGAGGTTGAAAGCCCTCAATTGGCATTGAAATATTTAGCTTCTGGGTGATGAACAATAATCGCCGATGTCGATTGTTCTGGATGGAGTTGGAACTCTTCAGAAAGGCTCACACCAATACTTTCTGGTTGGAGTAATTCGCAGAGTTGAACTTGCTGCTCTAAATCTGGGCAGGCTGGGTATCCGAAGCTATACCGCGATCCTTGATAACCCTGATCTAAAATTTCAGTAATCGACTCACCATCGCTACCAGATATACCAAGTTCACTTCTGATGCGACCATGCCAATGTTCGGCTAGCGCTTCAGTAAGTTGTACCGAAAGGCCATGCAACTCCATATATTCGCGATATTTGTTCTCGCTAAATAACTTCGCCGTTGCATCGCTTACGGATTGCCCCATAGTGACAATGTGGAAAGCAACAACATCGATGGCGCCACTTTCCTTGGAGGCGAAGAAATCGCTGATGCAAAGTCGGCGATCCCTACTTTGACGAGGAAACGTAAAGCGGAGCCGCTCTTTTCCTTTTTCACTCCCCTCGTGGTGCAAAATAACCAGATCATTGCCATCGCTCTGGCAAGGAAAGTATCCGTAAACAACGCCAGCATTGACCCAATTTTTCGCATGAATCTCATTGAGCAACTCACGTAATTGTGGTCTACCAACAGTTTCCACGATCGATTGATATTCATCGCGAGCACCTTTTAACCCCCATTGGCCAACAAAGAGCGCTCGCTCATCAAGTGAGCCGAGATAATCAGCTAACGCGATACCTTTGACAGTTCTCGCGCCCCAAAATGGTGGAGTTGGAATGGCGTTCTCGGTTGTGACATCGCTGCGACGAGTATCAATTTCACGAGGTTGAGTTTCGGTAACTTTCGTACGGCGTTGTTTAAGCGGCGGTAAGGCGACATTTTCACCGCGTTTTTGGGCCATTAATGAGTCCATGAGTGAGAGTCCTTCAAAAGCATCTTTTGCATATCGCACGATGCCCGGAAACATCTCTGCCAGATCATTCTCGACATAAGTTCGGGTAAGCGCCGCGCCACCTAAAATTACTGGCCAACGCTGCGCAAAACCACGCGAGGTCAATTCAATTAAATTCTCGCGCATAATGACGGTTGATTTGACCAGCAGGCCACTCATTCCGATGACGTCAACGTTATGCTCTTCGGCAGCATCAATGATTTGATTAATTGTTTGCTTGATTCCGATATTGACAACCGTGTAACCATTATTTGTCAAAATAATATCGACAAGATTCTTTCCAATATCGTGAACATCGCCCTTCACTGTTGCTAATAAAATCTTCCCTCTGCCAGCGTTCTCACTCTTTTCCATAAATGGTTCAAGTAACGCGACTGCGCTCTTCATCACCTCGGCAGATTGCAAAACAAAGGGCAGTTGCATCTCGCCTTTTCCGAAAAGTTCACCGACGATCTTCATTCCTTCTAGCAGGTGATCGTTGATAATTGATAGCGGCGCAATTCCATTTCCGCGGGCTTCTGCCAAATCAGCCTCTAGCCCCTGCTTCTCACCATCAATGATGCGACGTGAGAGGCGCTCTCCCAGTGGTAACGCCGCTAATTCCGCAGCTCGAGAGGCCTTCGAATTAGTAACTTCCACACCGTCAAAGAGCTCGAGAAACTTCTGCAGCGGATCATAAGTACATTGCTCACCAGCGAACTCGCGACGGTCATAGATGAGATCGAGCGCAGTCTTGAGTTCAAGTTCATTGATCCGTGAAATCGGAGTGATCTTCGACGGATGAACAATCGCGGACGATAAGCCAGCTTTTACGCACTCCGCGAGAAAGACCGAATTGAGAACAATTCGTGCGGCTGGATTAAGTCCAAATGAAACGTTACTGATCCCTAAAGTCGTTTGGAGATCTGGATACGCGGTGGTGATCTCTTTTATCGCGCTAATCGTTTCTATCGCATCGCGCCGAGTTTCTTCCTGGCCAGTTGCAATGGGAAATGTTAAGCAATCAATAATGATGTCGCAGGTAGGTATCTCCCATTTATTATTTAAATCGGCTATCAATCGATGCGCGATTTTTACTTTCCACTCCGCAGTTCTTGCTTGTCCTTCTTCGTCAATAGTGAGTCCAATAACCGCCGCGCCATGCTCTTTTACTAACGGCATAAT
>CAXBQM010000029.1:0-13155 GCA_963978235.1 uncultured bacterium
CAAATTGCCACATCACTCCAGGATCTTCTGGGGACCCTAAGTTCAAACAATTTGTTACTGCTAATGGTCGAGCGCCAGTTGTCGCGATATTCCGACATGACTCCGCCAGGGCTAACTTTGCTCCCTCATATGGATCAAGGTATGACCAGCGCGCATTTGCATCCGTTGACACCGCAACTCCGAGATGAGTTTCTTCATCAATTCTTATGAGACCTGAATCTTCCGGTTGAGCAAGGATCGTATTGCCTTGAACGTATCGATCATATTGATTGGTCACCCACGACTTATCAGCCACATTCGGCGACGAAACAATTTTTAAGATGGCAGCTTTGATCTCACTATCGGTCTGCGGAATCGGCAAATCAAGGCTTTTTTTGGCCATTTCATCAACATATGCAGGCTTGGCTATCGGTCGTTGATATACCGGTCCCTCGTGGGCCACAGTTCGCGGCGGTACTTCAACAATTAAATCATTATGCCAATAAATTCTCAGTCGATCTGATTCTGTTACTTCACCAATGACTGTCGCTGTGACATCCCATTTCTTACACAGCGCAAGAAATCTTTTGATTTTAGCTGGCTCAACAATTGCACACATTCGCTCTTGTGATTCGCTCATCAAGATTTCTTCTGGGCTAAGTGTTTGATCTCGAAGTGGAACTCGGTCTAGATGAATCTGCATGCCACCAGTGCCGGCTGAAGCTAATTCACTTGTTGCACACGACAAACCTGCGCCACCTAGATCTTGAATTCCTACAACTAAATCTTCAGCAAAGATTTCGAGTGAACATTCAATTAAAACCTTTTCAGCAAATGGATCTCCGACTTGAACACTCGGTCGTTTTGCTGGACCGGCACTTCCGAATGTTTCACTAGCAAGTACCGATACTCCACCAATTCCATCGCCGCCAGTTTTTGCTCCATAAAGCACAACGAGATTTCCCACTCCTGCTGCTTTTGCTAATTTGATATCAGAGTGCTTCATAACTCCAACACAAAGTGCGTTTACTAATGGATTACCGGCGTATGTTTCATCAAATACTATTTCGCCACCGATATTAGGAAGTCCTAAACAATTTCCATATCCACCAATTCCCGCAACTACACCAGGTAAAACTCGACGGGTATCAGGAGCATCTGCAGGGCCAAATCGAAGTGGATCCATCACTGCAATTGGTCGAGCGCCCATCGTTAATATGTCGCGAACAATTCCACCCACGCCAGTTGCTGCACCTTGGTATGGCTCAATGAAAGAGGGATGGTTATGAGATTCAATTTTGAAAGTTACTGCGTACCCCTGTCCGATATCAACAACTCCCGCGTTTTCACCGATTCCCACTAATAACGCATCAGTTTTCGGTGCTTTATCGCCGAATTGCCGGAGATGGACTTTCGAAGACTTGTAGGAGCAATGTTCACTCCACATCACCGAATACATCGCTAATTCACTTGATGTTGGTCTGCGACCAAGAATCTCTCGGATTCGTTGATATTCGTCTGGTTTCAAACCTAACTCAGCAAAAGGTTGAGGTGTCTCTGGCGAAAGTTCCGCGTTCGAAACAGTATCGATGCTCATCTTCCTACCAATGAATGCAAGACAGAAGTGAAGAATCCCAAACCATCATTACTTGGCCCAGTTAAAACATCAATGGCATGCTCCGGATGTGGCATAAGGCCAACTACATTTCCGCGTTCATTGGTAATTCCTGCTATGAGATTTCGAGATCCGTTCGGATTTTCACCAACATATCGAGCGATAACTCGATTCTCTCCTTCTAAATTCTGCAACGTATGGTCATCGCATTGAAACGAACCTTCACCATTTTTTAATGGAATGAGTATTTCTTCATTTTTATCGAATGTATTGGTCCACATTGTTTGGTTATTTTCGATCGTTACAAATTGGGGACGGCATAAAAAGTGTAAATCTTTATTACGGGTTAACGCTCCGGGAAGAAGATGAGATTCGCAGAGAATCTGGAAACCATTACAAATTCCGAGAACTGGAAATCCATGCTCTGCTGCGGTAATGATGCTGGACATGATTGGCGCAAAACTTGCGATTGCGCCACAACGTAAATAATCACCGTAAGAAAATCCGCCTGGCAAAACTACTGCTGAAACTTCTCTTAAATCATCAGCGCCATGCCAGAGTGAAACCGCCGTTGCGCCTGCATAACTAATAGCGCGGGCAGCATCGCGGTCATCGAGTGACCCAGGAAAAGTTACGACGCCAATTTTCATCAAACTATTTTTCAACTTTCACTGAAAAGTTCTCAATCACGGTGTTAGCAAGCATGGTTTCTGCGGCTTTTTCAATCTCTTTTACCTGTTCAGCGGTAGGTAGATCTGATGTTGATATTTCAAATCTTTTCCCTTGGCGAACTCCAGTAACAAAGTTGAATCCGAGGCGATTGAGCGCTGCCGCAACTGCTTGGCCTTGTGGGTCGAGGATCTCTTCTTTCAATGACACTTCAACGATGATCTTTCCCATCATTACTCCTCTACCCAAATTTCTTTCCGGTGATTAATTCATAAGCTGCGAGATATCGATTCCGAGTTTTTTCGACAACGTCGTCGGGTAATTCAGGAGGCGGGCTCTTTCGATCCCAGCCCGAATTTACTAGCCAATCCCTCACAAATTGCTTATCGAATGATGCCTGCGCGCCGCCCGGATGCCATGAGGCGCTATCCCAAAATCTCGAAGAATCGGGAGTGAGTACCTCATCGCCAAGCCGAATGTCGCCATGGCTATCTCTACCGAACTCAAATTTAGTATCGGCCAGAATTACCCCGCGAGATTTTGCGTAATCCTTTGCTTGAGTGTAAATCTTTAAAGAAATTTCTCGGAGCGTTTCTGCATCAGTACTTCCCACAATTTCAGATGCTCGCAGAAATGAAATATTCTCATCGTGCTCACCAATCTCAGCTTTTGTTGCTGGAGTGAACAGCGCTTCATCAATTTCACTGCCCTCACGTAAACCAGATGGCAACGGAATTCCACAGACCGATTGCTCATTTCGATATTCCGCCCAACCAGAACCTGCTAAGTAACCACGAACCACGCATTCGATTGGAAACATTGTTAATGGCATCGCTATCACCGCTCGTTGAGTTACCTCTTGCGGAACATCAATTGATTTGATGTGATGCGGAACTAAATCGCTGAGAAAATCGAACCAGAAAAGTGAAATCTGAGTAAGAATTTTTCCTTTATCGGGAATGAGCGTTGGTAAGACAAAATCGAAAGCGGAGATTCGATCTGAGGCAACAATCAGCAGGTCGCCCGCGCTATTTTCATAGAGATCACGCACTTTTCCACTTCGGAGGTGGCGCCAACCATTGAGTGAAAGTACCGGTGAATTATTGGTAGACACGTAGAGTTTTAACGAATTGCGCCGGGGCGATATTTCGCTGCCTGCGGATTTTTCGAAGTGATCGCTTCAATGCGATCAACTACGCGAGAAACTTGTCCTACTGCGTCACCAGTAAATTCCATTGGAGTTGCGATGAGCGACTTGAGTTCGTTGAGATTGAGCGGAATACGTGAATCATGTGCGATATTTTCAAGCATTGACTGGGTTTTACCTTCGCGTAGATCTAGCGCTGCTCTCACTGAATGTTCTTTGATTACTTCATGAGCAAGTTCTCGACCGACTCCAGCTTTCACTGCTGCCATTAAAATTTTTGTTGAAGCTAAGAATGGAAGATATCGCTCAATCTCTTGTTCAATTACTGCAGGAAATACTCCGAACTCTTCTAATACCGTCAACATAGTTTCAATTAATCCATCAAAAGCATAAAAAGCATCTGGGAGTGCAACTCGACGGACAACGCTGCAGGAAACATCTCCTTCGTTCCATTGATCGCCACTCAACTCGCTGACCATGGATGCGTAGCCACGCAACACAATGGCAAGTCCATTTACTCTCTCACATGACCTCGTATTCATTTTATGTGGCATCGCTGATGAACCAACTTGTCCGGCTTTAAAACCTTCCGTCACTAACTCAGCGCCAGCCATCAATCGAATTGATGTAGCAAGTGATGACGGCCCAGCAGCAAGTTGAACAAGGGTTGTCACCACATCAAAATCAAATGAGCGGGGATAAATTTGACCAGTCGAGTCGAGTACTACAGCAAAACCAAGTTCGCGTGCGATCTCACTTTCTAAGGATGTATGGGACGCCGCCCCAAGAAGATCAACGCTATCTTGCGATGTTCCAACTGGTCCTTTAATTCCTCGCATCGGATAGCGCGAAATGAGGCTTTCTAGGCGTTCAAAGGCGAAGAGAATTTCTTCTGCGGCCGATGCAAAACGCTTACCGAGAGTTGTCATCTGAGCAGGAGCATTATGTGATCGTCCCGCGATTGGCAGATTCTTATATTCATTTGCTTTTTTTCCTACGGAAGAAAGGAGTGCAATAACTCGTTCGTGAACGAGCGAGAGCGAACTCTTTACTTGCCACGCCTCAATATTCTCGGTGAGATCTCTGCTCGTCATACCTGCATGAATTGCTTCATGACCAGCGAGGGCATTGAACTCCTCAATTCGCGCTTTCACATCGTGACGTAATTTTTTTTCACGTTGGTCAATCGATTCTAAATTAATTGTTTCTACAACTTTTTCATAATCAGAAATTACTGAATTGGGAATTGAAAGTCCGCGCGAACTCTGAGCGCGCATCACCGCAATCCATAATCGTCGCTCTGCAATAATTTTCGCTTGTGGTGACCAGATATCGCGCATTGCCTGTGAGGCATATCGTTGCGCAAGTACGTTCACCGTTGAATTCTCTCGCATCTATTACCTCTTCTCCAATTGCGACGCTTTAAGCGCTATATCGTTTCGATAAAAGCTGCCAGAAAGTCTGATTTGAGAAAGCGTCGCATACGCTCGATTGCGTGCTTCGTCTAGCGAGGTTCCCATTCCAGTGACTGAGAGAACTCGGCCGCCATTCGAACGTAGCGTTCCATCTTTATCAGTCGTGCCAGCCTGAAATATTTCCGCGTTCGCTATTTTCAAAGGAAGATTGATCTCATCCCCGACGACGGGAGATTCCGGATAATTTTTCGCTGCCAACACAACAGTCACTGACGATTCATGTGACCATTCCAACGCTGGAAAATCTTTTAAAGATCCGGTCGCCGCAGCAAATAAAAGTTTTGCTAATGGGGTTTTCAATCTCGGAAGTAGGGCTTGTGTTTCAGGATCTCCGAATCGTGCGTTGAATTCGATGACTTTTAATCCTTGAGAAGTCAGCGCTAACCCCGCATAAAGTAAGCCGATAAATGGCGTTCCTCGATTGGCCATCTCTTTAATCGTTGGTTTGAGAACTTTTTCAAGCGTTTCGCTCTCCAGATCACTTGGCGCCCAATTCAAAGGTGAATACGCGCCCATTCCGCCAGTGTTTGGACCTTCATCACCATCGTATGCACGTTTGAAATCTTGCGCTGGTGAAAGTGCGATGACCGTCTCGCCATCGCTAATTCCAAAAAGCGAAATTTCCGGACCATCTAAGTACTCCTCAATAACAACTCGATGCGATTGTGTGGCGTGATGCATCGCAGCGCTTCGATCATGTGTCACAACCACGCCTTTTCCTGCTGCCAAGCCATCATGTTTAACAACATACGGCGGACCAAATTGATCAAGCGCCTGCTCTATCTCTTCTTTCGAATGACATGTCACAGATTGTGCCGTTGGTACTCCTGCTGCATGCATTACTTTCTTTGCAAAATCTTTTGACCCTTCAAGTTGAGCTGCTAATTTTGATGGGCCAAAACAGGCGATACCTAAATCCTTTATCGCATCGGCTGCGCCATGTACTAATGGAGCTTCCGGACCAATGACAACAAGATCAACTTTCAATTCATAAGCAAGTGATGCAATCTCAGCAGCGTTTTCAAGATTGACGTGATGAAGTGTGGCTAATTCCGCAATTCCCGGATTTCCCGGAGCGCAATGCAGTTCAGTAACTAGTGGATCGCGCGTAAGTGCCTTCGCGAGTGCGTGCTCTCTACCGCCGCCACCCACGAGAAGGATTTTCATCGCTACCGTGAACCACCTTGTGATTGCCAAGCGCTCCACGACGAAGTAATCATGTCGCGCAAAGTATGTTTCGGTTTCCAACCTAAATCTCGAGAGATCTTTTCAATAGATGCGATGAGTTTCGGAGAATCACCGGCTCGTCGAGGTCCAAGAATGGGATTTAAGTTTTTCCCCATAGCCTTTTCAATTTCTGTCATCACTTCAGTAACAGAAAACCCATTTCCAGAGCCAACGTTGTAAATCTCGTCAATTCTGCTCTTTTCTACCGCTTTGAGCGCATCAATATGTGCTCGCGCTAGATCTGAGACATGAATGTAATCGCGAATACATGTCCCATCGGGAGTTGGGTAGTCCGTGCCAAAAACTTCAGGGCGTTCACCATTAGTGATGGCAAGAAAAACTTTCGGCACAAGATTGTCGCGGGAATTATCGCCCATCTCATCACTACCAGAACCTGCAACATTGAAGTAACGAAGCGAAACACAGGAGAAACCTTCTGCTGAACTCACATTTGAGATTAATTGTTCTGAAAGGAGTTTTGTCGCACCATAAGGCGAGAGCGGAATTGTTGAATCTTCTTCAGTTATTGCAGGTTTTTCACTTGGTGAATAAACCGCCGCCGTCGATGAGAAAACTATTTTCTTAACTCCAGCAATCTTCATCGCTGCAAGAATATTTAACGTTCCGCCAAAATTATTCTCGTAATACTTCAATGGATTATCAACGGACTCTCCGACAGCTTTTTTTGCTGCCAAGTGAATTACCGAATCAACGCCTGCCATTGACTTTACGAGAGATTCTCGATCTAAAACGTCAGCAGTTAGTACATCAGGAAATTTAGTTATTCGGCTATGTAACCCATTTGAAAAGTCATCATAAATTCTTACTTCGTATCCTGCGCTAACTAATTCTTCGCAGACATGAGCTCCGATATAACCTGCGCCACCAACGACAAGTACTCGCATTAAATGAACTCTTTCATCACGATCGTTTCATCCCTGCCGGGTCCAACACCAATAGCGCTCATTGGTGCGCCAGAAATCTGTTCAAGATATTTCACATACGCCTGTGCATTTGTAGGAAGATCAGAGAGTTTTCGAGCTTTCGAAATATTTTCACTCCAGCCTGGAAGATATTCATAGAGTGGTTTTGCGTGATGGAAATCAGTTTGCGAAGCTGGCAACTCCTCCACGCGCTTTCCATCAACCTCATAGGCAACACAGACGGGAATCTTCTCCCAACCAGTGAGTACATCGAGTTTTGTGAGGAAGAAATCGGTAAGCCCGTTAACTCGAACTGCATACCGAGCAATTGGTGCATCAAACCAGCCACAACGACGGGCACGTCCGGTTGTCACACCTACTTCGCCACCAATAGTTCGAAGCTTCTCGCCATCTTCATCGAATAGTTCGGTTGGAAATGGCCCCGACCCAACTCGTGTTGTGTACGCCTTGATAATTCCAATGACGCGATTGATACGAGTGGGACCAATTCCAGAACCAGTGCACGCGCCACCTGCTGTTGGGTTTGATGACGTAACAAATGGATACGTTCCATGATCAACATCAAGCAGAGTTCCCTGCGATCCCTCAAGCAGAATATTCTTTCCTGAGTCGAGCGCATTATTAAGAAGCAAGGCGGTGTCGGTGACGTATGGCGCGAGAATTTCTGCGTACTTCAAATATTCATTGACAACATCATCCACTTCTAAACCCTTGCGATTAAATACTTTAATTAATACTTGATTCTTATCGCGAAGCGCTCCTTCAATTTTCTGGCGAAGTATCGATGGATCGAAGAGATCCTGAATTCTGATTCCAATTCGATTAATTTTGTCTGCATACGCTGGACCAATTCCTCGACCAGTTGTACCAATTTTTGAGTTACCGAGAAATCTCTCTGACACTTTATCTATTGTTCGGTGATACGGAGTAATGAGATGAGCGTTCGTGCTGATCTTTAATTTCGAAGTATCAATCCCACGTTCATTGAGTCCGCGAATCTCTTCTAGCAAAACGCCTGGATCGATAACGACTCCATTACCAATTACTGGAACAACATTTGGCGAAAGAATTCCTGATGGGAGTAAGTGCAAGGCATATTTCTGATCGCCAATAACTACGGTATGACCAGCGTTATTTCCGCCTTGGTATCGCACAACGTAATCAACGCGATCGCCAAGGAGATCAGTCGCTTTACCTTTGCCTTCATCGCCCCATTGAGCTCCGAGCAGAACTATCGCAGGCATTTTTCCCCCGAATTAGATCGATGTAAATCTCCGGATGCACTCCACTGGGCCGGCCCGAGGCTTACGGCATATCCCACCATATTTCGCCTTCGCTATCAAAATAGCGCGCGGGTTTAGAACCATCTAGCCACTAGTTCTCTCGAGTGTTTTATAAGCCCCAGAGATTGAGTAGTTGCCGGATCAGATATGAAGCCATCGACTTGATCCCGGGTGAGTGCAGAAATTTCATTACCTGCTCTAATAAATTTACGTTCATATTGTGGTTATTCATTCTCTCTCCAATTCCTTCTTTTTCAGTCCTTCAAAGGGCAAATTTTCTCCTTGAAAACTCAATTTAATTCATTTGAATTTTCACTAGTGTGGAAAAGCCAGCGCTGGTAATCTCTCGTAACATGAGTACCGAAAATAATTCCGCTCACAACGAATCAATCGTAAATCTTGGATTTGAGAATCGAACTTTTGCACCATCTTCGGATTTTGCAAAGAGCGCTAATTTTTCATCTGCAATTTATGATGAAGCAGAACGTGATCGCTTAGCGTTCTGGGAGAAGCAAGCAGAGCGATTACATTGGGATTCCAAATGGTCAAAAGTCTTGGATTGGAAAGTTCCATTTGCCAAGTGGTTCATTGGCGGAAAACTCAATGCATCTTTCAATTGCCTTGATCGACATGTTATTGAAGGTCGTGGAAATCGCGTCGCTTTCTATTTTGAAGGTGAACCAGGCGATACTCGAACCATTACATATTCAGATCTTCTTCACGAAGTGAAGAAAGCAGCAAATGCACTCACTCAGTTAGGTATTAAAGCTGGCGATCGAGTTGCCATTTATATGCCGATGATTCCGGAAGCCGCCGTTGCCATGCTTGCCTGTGCTCGAGTCGGTGCAGCGCACTCGGTCATATTCGGCGGGTTTTCAGCAGATTCACTTCTTTCTCGAATTCAAGATGCTGATGCCACTTTGGTTATCACCGCTGATGGTGGTTTTAGAAAAGGTGCAGCATTTGCACTGAAGCCAACAGTCGATGAGGCGCTCAAAGGGCAACACAACGTTAAGAACGTTCTTGTCGTCAAGCGAACTGGCCAAGAAACCGCATGGAATACAGAGCGAGATATTTGGTGGCACGAACTTATTGAAAAACAGCCTTCCGAACACACAGCAGAGCCATTTGATAGCGAGCACGTTCTCTTTATTCTTTACACCTCCGGTACAACTGCAAAACCAAAAGGAATTTTTCACACCACTGGTGGATATCTCACGCAAGCAGCTTTCACTCATCACGCAATATTCGATTTAAAACCAGAGACAGATATTTACTGGTGCACCGCAGATGTCGGGTGGATTACCGGACATTCTTACGTTGTCTATGGACCACTAATCAATGGCGCTACGCAAGTAATGTATGAAGGAACTCCAGACACACCACACAAAGGACGAATCTTCGAATTAGTTGCTAAATATGGCGTCACGATTCTCTACACCGCACCTACGCTTATTCGCACCTGGATGAAATGGGGCGATGAATTTCCACAAGCCCACAATCTCTCATCACTTCGTCTACTTGGTTCAGTAGGAGAGCCCATCAATCCAGAAGCATGGATGTGGTATCGAGAAGTCATCGGAAATAATAAGTGTCCAATCGTTGATACCTGGTGGCAGACCGAAACAGGCGCAATCATGATTTCGCCACTCCCTGGTGTTACTGCAACTAAACCAGGATCAGCAATGCGCGCAATACCGGGAATTAGCGCCAAAGTTGTCGATGACAACGCTAAAGAAGTTGGCAAAGGACACGGTGGTTATTTGATTCTTGATCAACCGTGGCCATCAATGCTTCGCGGAGTTTGGGGCGAACCAGAACGATATAAAGAAACATATTGGTCACGATTTGAAAATATCTACTTCGCAGGTGATGGCGCAAAACTCGATACTGATGGTGCAATCTGGTTACTAGGTCGAGTTGACGATGTCATGAATGTTTCTGGCCATCGCATTTCAACAACCGAAGTGGAATCCGCGCTTGTCTCTCACCCGGAAGTTGCAGAAGCTGCCGTGGTTGGCGCAAAAGATGATTTAACCGGGCAGGGCATCGTTGCCTTCGTCATTCTTCGTGGCGGTATTCCACATACAGGTGGCGATGAACTTGTTCAAGCGCTCCGTAACCATGTTGCGAAAGAGATCGGCGCAATCGCTAAGCCGCGACAAATCATGGTTGTTCCAGAACTTCCCAAAACTCGAAGTGGAAAAATCATGCGTCGACTTCTCCGAGATGTTGCAGAAAATCGAGCGGTCGGTGACTCCACAACACTTGCCGACCCCAACGTTATGAAACTTATCGCCGAAGGGCTGGCGACTGGAAAAACTGAAGATTAAAGTTGCACTTGCAAAAAGTGTTGCACTAAATCCTTCATCTGATCAATAGTCCGTATTGGTCCTACTTTTTCATACACAATTTGACCTTGGTCATTAATTAACCAGGTGACAGGGATTCCCATGCCGAATGCCGCTTTGGTGCGACCATCACGATCAAAAAGTTGTGGCCAACTCATACCCATTTCTGAAGCAAAATTTATCCCGTCTTCCTCATTTCTCTCCTCGACATCAATTCCTATAATTTGAATCTTTCCAGAACTTAATTGGGCGAACTCTTTAAAAATTGGAATTTCTTCCCTGCAAGGGTCACACCAACTTGCCCAAGCATTGATTACGGCTGGACCTTTAATCTCATTGAGAAATACTGAGCTCTTGCCATCTGCACATGGCAGTTCAATGTTAAGAACCGGAACACTCGAAGCAGGTTGTTTTGCGATTGAAGAACAGGAGACTGGGTCAAAGGTTTGAGGCGTTGAATTATTAGTCGAACATGCAGAAAGTAAAAAAGTAAGAATGAGAATTAGCGGTAACTTTTTCATCGAAAATCCTCATCGCTCTTTACTCTTTTCAATGCCTTCACTTTATCCATTTCACCTATTCCATATGAAGGACAGAGTTTTGAAATCGGACATGCACCACAGGCAGGTCTTTGTGAGTGACAGATTCGACGACCATGCCAAATCATTCGTTGGGAGAGATTGGTCCACTCCTTCTCTGGTATGAGTTCGGCAACCTCAAACTCAACTTTCACGGGATCCAACTCCTTACTCCATCCAAATCGACGACTCAACCGTCCAAAGTGTGTATCAACAGTAATCCCAGGAATTCCAAAGGCATGGCCCAGAACAACATTGGCAGTTTTTCTCCCTACGCCAGGCAACGTAATTAACTCCTCTAGTGAGTTTGGAACTTTCCCGCCATATTCGAGAGTAAGTCGCTCGCCCAAGCCTTGAATATTTCTTGCCTTGGATCGGAAAAATCCAGTAGACCGAATAATCGCTTCTAGCTCTTTAGGTTTAGCAGAAGCAAAATCCTTGGCGCTCTTGTATTTTCTAAATAACTCAGGAGTAACTTGATTTACTCGCTTATCAGTACATTGTGCAGATAAAACTGTAGCCACAAGTAGTTGCAACGGATTCTTAAAATTTAACTCGCATCGAACATTTGGGTAAGTCTTAGTCAAAATACGATAAATGGCGCGCGCATTCTCTCGTTTCTTCTCACTTCGAATCGAGCGCTTTGGTCTTGCCATGTGAGAGAGATTAGCCCGAAATTGATTCTGCTTGGATGCTCGGAGTAGGGTGACCGATTGTGACCCCAAAGAACACTGAACAGATGGATGAACAAGTCGTCCGTCGTGCCCCACTCTTCACTGCGCTAGATGATGCAGCTGCCTCCGCGCTTCGGTCAGCGATGCAGACAGTGAAAATCAAAAAAGGTGAAGACCTCTTTAAAGAAGGCGATGATGGACATCATCTCTACGTCATCATCGAAGGAAAAATTAAATTAGGTACAAAAAGTGTCGATGGTCGTGAAAATCTTCTCTCTGTTCTTGGACCTGGCGAAATGTTTGGCGAACTCTCACTCTTTGATCCAGGCCCGCGCACATCGACAGCAACTGCTGTCACCGATGCTCGTCTCTTAAGTCTTGGCCACAATCAAGTTATTCCCTGGGTGAAAGATCACCCAGAAGTATCACTTCAACTGCTTGGTCGATTAGCACAACGACTTCGTCGAACAAATGAAGCGGTCGGTGATCTTGTCTTCTCTGATGTTCCTGGCCGAGTCGCAAAAGCGCTCATTGATCTCGGAACACGTTTTGGCACTTCAAAAGATGATGGACTCCACGTCAATCACGACCTCACTCAGGAAGAGCTCGCTCAACTTGTCGGTGCGTCACGTGAAACCGTGAACAAAGCCCTCGCTGACTTTGCTGGTCGCGGTTGGTTACGTCTTGAAGCTCGCGCGGTCGTCGTTCTTGATTACGAACGGCTATCTAAACGAGGTCGTTAAGACTTTAGTTCTACCGTTAATTCAATCTCTACCGGTGCATCAAGTGGTAAATCTGCAACTCCAATAGCTGACCTGGCGTGTTTTCCAGCCTCACCCCAGATACTTAAAAACAATTCACTTGCGCCATTAACCACAACGGGTGGATTAATAAAACCAGCAACACCATTTACATATCCAACAACACGAACTACTTTCACAATGTCATCAATGTTTGCAACTGTCTCCACGGCAGCAAGTGCATTTAACGCACAAATTTGCGCAAGTTCTTTCCCTTGCTCCGGCGAAATCGCGCCTCCTACTTTTCCAGTTGCGATAATTTTTCCATCCACTAATGGAAGTTGACCTGCTGTAAAAACTAAATTTCCAGTTCTAATAGCTGGCACGTAAGCAGCCACAGGTTTTGCAGCTATTGGAAGAGTTAAACCCAATTCGGCTAATTTCGACCGGACATCACTCATTTAATTTCTCTC
>CAXBQM010000030.1:0-13132 GCA_963978235.1 uncultured bacterium
ACAATTTCACATTAGTTTAAAAATTTTTTTAACATTTACTGCATTGTGTCCTCGGCGGGAGTTGAACCTGCGACCTACCGCTTAGGAGGCGGTTGCTCTATCCACTGAGCTACGAGGACTTATACAAACAGCAGTTTATTCTCACGATTCACGCGGTAAATTGCTAGTACATAATTGATTGGGTAGACTCCAAAAAAAATTAATTTGGAGTTGATTCCCCATGAAAGCCCTCGTAATCGGTGCGGGCGGAGTTGGTCGAGCGATCGCAAGTATCGCTTCTCGTCGTTCATTTATTACCTCAATGGTTATTGCTGATCGAACTCTCGCGCGCGCAGAAGAAGCTGTTTATCGAGTAAAGGATCCACGATTTCTCGCGGCGCAAGTCAATGCGGCAGAACTTGAAGATCTCCGTGAATTAATCCGTAAGGCAGATCCCGATGTAGTGATCAACGCAGTTGATCCACGTTTTGTGATGCCAATTTTCCTCGCATGTGAAATTGAAAATACTAATTACATCGATATGGCGATGTCACTTTCTCGACCACATCCGCATTATCCCTACACCGAAACAGGTGTGAAGCTTGGTGACGAACAATTTGCGCGTGATTGGAATTGGGAAGAACGAAAGATTTTTGCACTGATTGGAATGGGTGTTGAGCCAGGCATGAGCGATGTCTTTGCAAAATACGCTAATGATCACCTCTTTAGTCGAATCGACTCAATCACCGTGCTCGACGGTTCTAATCTCCGAGTCGAAGGCCATAACTTTGCACCCTCTTTCTCTATTTGGACGACAATCGAAGAATGTCTCAATCCACCCTTGGTTTGGGAGGATGGCCGCGGTTGGTTTACTACCGCACCTTTTAGTGAGCTAGAGGTGTTCGACTTTCCGGAAGGAATTGGTCCGGTTGAATGTGTGAACGTGGAACACGAAGAAGTTGTTCTCATTCCACAGAAAATTGATGCGAAAAAAGTTAACTTCAAATACGGACTTGGCGCCGAATTTATTCAAATCCTTAAGACCATCAACATGCTCGGTATGGATCGAAAAGAGAATGTTGATGTGCAAGGAGTTTCGGTTTCACCACGCGATCTCCTCGCAGCATCCTTGCCGGATCCGGCAACGCTTGGATCGCGTATGAAAGGTAAAACCTGCGCTGGCACGCTGGTACGTGGCTTGGATAAATCTGGAAAACCTAAAGCGTGTTACATCTATAACGTTGTCGACAATGAATGGTCGATGCGTGAATATGGTGATCAAGCAGTGGTGTGGCAGACCGCAGTCAATCCAGTCATTGCGATGGAGCTGATTGAAAAAGGTTTATGGAAACCACTAGGAGTCAATGGACCCGAATGGTTTGATGCAAAACCATTCCTTGATTTACTTGAAGAGTACGGCACTTCATGGCACATACGCGATGAAGATACTTCAAAAATTAAACCGTAAATAGGCGGAGACTCTTCATGCCGATCGCACTTATCACTGGCGCTACTGCTGGCATAGGTGAGGCATTTACTCGCTTACTCGCGGCGAAAAAATTTGATCTCGTCCTCGTGGCTCGAGACGAAGCCCGACTTAATGAACGGGCACATTCGCTAGCAACGACGTACAACATTTCAGTAGAAGTTATCCGTGCTGACTTATCTAAAGTTTCAGATTGTGAAATCGTGGAGAATCGATTGCGTGATCAAGCAAACCCTATTGAAGTACTGATTAATAATGCTGGTTTTGGAATTAATAAAGCATTCACTGCAAGCGAACTTTCAGACGAGAGCGCTCTGCTTGATGTTTTGGTGAGAGCTCCAATGCGGGCGATGCATGCAGTTCTCCCGGTGATGAAATCACGAGGATCGGGAACGATTATTAACGTCAGCTCGGTAGCCGGTTGGATTGCTGGTGGTACCTATTCTGCAGCGAAGTCCTATCTGACCGTGCTTACGGAATCTCTTCACACTGAACTTCGAGGGACCGGGATAAAAATTTCAGCGCTCTGCCCAGGCTTTACCCGAACTGAATTTCACCAACGTGGTCAGATGAAGATGACCGGTCTTCCGAAATTTCTCTGGCTGAGCGCAGATCGTGTAGTGGCTGATGCATGGTTTGCCGCAACGACCGGAAAAGTTATTTGTGTACCGGGTAAGCAATACGCAATTCTTAGTTTTATCTCACGGTTCGGACCACGCCCATTAGTGCGAAAACTTGGCATGAAAGTCCGAGTTCGACAGCGAAAAACTAAGTAACACAGACTTTTCTGAGTTTTCTTCACCAATTTCTCAGCATCCACCCTTTAGGATTTCGCTAGTGCTTTTGACGCGCTCTATGGAGGAAAAATGAGAAAAAGTTTCGCAGGTTTAGCTACAACTATGGCACTTGTTGCTTCGGTAACAATTGCCACTCCATCGATGGCAGCCAATAAATCAGGCGGTTCATGTACCAAAGCAAATGCCACAACAAGAATTGGTGGCGATCGATATGTGTGCACCAAAAATCCAATAGTGAAGAATGCGAAACTTACCTGGGTATGGGATCAGTGCATTACAGCAAATAATGATTATCTCAATGCGCAAAAAGCTCTTAATGCCTCACTTGCCAAAGCTACGACAGAATTAGCGAAGATTGATGCTGATATCGCTAAGTACACCGCACAAATGGCGGTCAATGAAGCGAAAGCAGTAGCCGCAGAAACCAAAGCAAAAGATCTGCAAGCAAAAGCTGCCGCAAAAGGCGTCACTATTGTTGATAAAGCTTTCAAAGCAGATATTCGACGAGTAATGACAACAGCTACTGGTGAAGCCAAAGCAACCATTACTGCAACTGAAGTCATCGCGCTCGCTTCGCAATGGAAAACTACGGTCGACAAAGTTGCGCCAATGATTCAATGGCTCTCTGCTGATGATCTCTTAATTCAAGCAGACGACTTTAGAGCGGCTGGAAAAACTGTCGATAGTTTGAAGGCACAACGCGCAAAGACCGTTAACTTCCAAACAACAATGAAGAATTCCGCAACTACTTCGCTGCAATCAACGAAGAGCACACGCGATCAAGCGTGTAAGCCAGGTTTATAAACTAAACCGTAATCAGTACGTTCTTCGCGGTTGCTTTGAATTTTAAAGTTTGAAGTGGGCTAGTTGCTGGCCCCTTTGTCACTTTACCGTTGAGCGCAAAAGCTGATCGATGTGCTGGACAGACCCATTTCGCCCCACTTTTCATCACTGTTACACCTTGATGAGTACAAGAGAGATTCAGTGCAGTAAATCCACTCTGGGATGCGGAAGTTCTTACCAGCGCAATGGTTGAACCGTTACTCAAGTCGAAAGTAACCACCCCGCCGACTTTCTTGAGCGCGGGATTTAATGACAATGAAACGTCTACTTGTCCGGCCGCATTCATCGTTATTCCATCTGCGGCGACTGCTTTTTCTGGATTTACTCCAATAACAATCGCTGCAATTCCACACAGTGCAGCGCGGCGACTGAGTGTTGACTCTCCCGTTTGCACATCATGTGATTGAGGTGTGGATTTATTTATTTTCATCTTCTAACCCTCTCGATACTCTCTAAGGGTGCGACGGTATCTGACTCTCCGGTATCTCGCATTAGTTATCCTCATGATTTATCTGGG
Source organism: uncultured bacterium (assembly GCA_963978235.1). Classification (GTDB taxonomy): domain Bacteria; phylum Actinomycetota; class Actinomycetes; order Nanopelagicales; family Nanopelagicaceae; genus UBA7398. Next base: position 3,623 of record CAXBQM010000030.1, read on the forward strand.
AATCCGCAAAGAATTAAGTCCTAGCTGGTGGAGCGAAATAGCGCTCTTCAATTCGGTTGCCGTTATTTCATCACTTTCGATACTCGCGACGCCTAAATTTCATGATTCGTTCGCTCGATATTTTATTAGTTCGGCCATTGGAATTTGGTCGATGAGTTCGATTCTCTCTTCGCTGGGTTCATTCACTGCGGTCAACCCACCTGAGTGGATCAGCGATGCTGGTTATGTCGTTTTTTATCCACTCATGATTATTGGTTTGAGTCGCGCACTTCATGTTACGCATTCAAGCTCACGACTTGAATTCGTTGATTCCATCATTATTGCGCTGGGCTTAACCAGCGTAATAAGCATTATCTTTATAAAGCCTGCCTCGTTAACCTTCACTGGATCTTTAGGTGAACTATTTCTTACCCTTTTCTATCCCATTGGGGATTTAATCTTGCTTGGTCTAGTTATCAGTCTCTCGTTGGTGCAGAAAAAATCACGTCATAACTTCTTTCTCACTTTGGGATTAATTAGCTTTGCAGCTACTGATATGTATTTTCTTTGGGCAAGTGCGAACAATGACTATCAATTTGGAAGACTTACAGATAGCGGTTGGTTGCTAGGGTTTATCTTGATTGCAGAAAGTTTTTGGTATCAAGGTGAAGAAGCCCGAGAAAACCTCCGTTTCAATCCATTTATTGCCACACTTGCATTATTAATTAGCGCCTCAATTCTCGTTATTAGCGCGTTGCGGCCACACTTACTTCCTTCCATAGCCTTACTCCCTGCGCTAGCAACCATTCTCTTGGCATTTATTCGAATGGCGATCGCAATTAACGACGCAAAAGCGGTGAGCGCTGAACGAATCCTTGCGCGAACCGATGAACTCACTGGCTTGGCAAACCGGCGAAAATTCATCGCCGAATTAGAAAAATTCCGAACCCGAGATAGCTCGGTTCTGCTCTTAGATCTCAACGGTTTTAAATCAGTGAATGATCGATTTGGTCATGATGTTGGCGATGATCTACTCAAACGAGTTGCACTTCGATTCACCCGTGCGATGCCTACCAATGGCGTACTCGCACGCTTAGGAGGCGATGAATTTGGAGTACTCGTTGCCGGTGATGGTTTTGAATTGGCACAAGCGCTCCGAGCGACGCTCACATATCCCTTTGAAATCGAGGGAGAACCTATCTCGCTCGACGTTTCGATTGGCGAAGCGGCAAATGATGGCTCAGATCAGGTTCTGCGAAGAGCTGATGAAGCCATGTACAACGCCAAACGCGCTGGCGGCGGAGTAGTTCGTTGGCGATAAAGCGGGTTGGGAGATTTTTCTCCGAGGTGCAGAGGCGATAAGTTTCCTCTCCTGCTCAACGCAGCGCTATCAAGGGAGGGTCCTAATTGGCACAAAAGTTCAACAAACGAATTCTCGTTTTGGGTGCAGGTTCAGTATCGCAATGCGTACTTCCACTTTTAACCGAACATCTTGTTGATGCGAAACAGATTACGATTTTTGACCAACGCGATAATCGCGCCAGAGTTCAAAGCACTCTTTCGCAAGGTGCCACTTACGTTCAAGACCAAATAACACGAGAAAATCTCGATAGCACTCTCAGCCAATATTTATCTGAAGGCGATTTCTTACTCGACTTGGCATGGAATATTGATGCCAACACCATTCTGCAATGGTGTCACGACAAAGGCGTTCTTTATCTCAACACGTCGATTGAACAATGGGATCCCTATGAAGGTGGTGCAGGTAAGTCACCAATAGATCGCACGTTGTATTACCGCCACATGAGAATGCGGGAGATGAAAGCAAAGTGGAATACACCAGGTGCAACTGCAATTGTGGAACATGGTGCAAACCCCGGATTAGTTTCACATCTTGTGAAGAAAGCGCTCGTTGACATTGCAACTCGTGCGCTTAAAGAAGGAAAAGCAAGTAAAGAAGTAGAAAGTGCGCTCGCTAATGATTCGTACAATCTTCTTGCTCACTCTCTTGGCGTCAAAGTAATTCATATAGCCGAACGCGATACCCAAGTAACCGATAAGCCAAAGCAACTCAATGAGTTTGTTAATACTTGGAGCGTTGAAGGATTTTATGAAGAGGGAATTGCTCCGGCCGAACTTGGTTGGGGAACCCACGAAAAACTCTTGCCACCTAATGCTTATGAGCATACTTCTGGCCCACGAAATCAGATTGCAATTGCGCAACCCGGAGCCACAACCTGGGTCCGCTCATGGGTACCTCATTGCGAAATTACTGGAATGGTCGTGCGGCACGGTGAAGCGTTCACATTGTCAGATCATTTAACGGTGTGGAATGGCGATAAAGCCCTCTATCGCCCAACTGTTCACTACGCATATTGCCCATCAAATGAAGCAATCGTTTCGATGCGCGAACTTGAAATGCGTCAATGGGATCTCACCCCAAATCAAAGAATTATGAATGATGAAATTACTGATGGTGAAGATCGCCTCGGAGTGCTACTTATGGGCCATCCATATAAATCGTGGTGGACTGGTTCACTTTTGAGCATCCATGACTCGCGAAAACTTATTCCAAATCAATCTGCCACAACGGTTCAAGTTGCTTCAGCTGTCTACGCAGCAGTTGCGTGGGCGATGGCTAATCCCAATAAAGGACTTCTTGTCCCAGATGACATGCCATGGCGTGAAGTGCTTCCTTACGCAGAGAAATATTGGGGCGGTTTCCATTCTGATGCTGCAGATTGGACGCCACTTCAAACGCGAAATGATCTCTTCGCTGGTTGGAATAATCGAAAGTTTGATACTTCTGATCCGTGGCAATTTACAAACTTCTTAGCTTAAGTTAAAGGTAATTTACTTCTCTGGTTTGAGTGGCTTGCTCGCTTTGATCTCTTCAAGGCGAGCAAGTGATTCAATTCGCTCGGCTGCATGATCAACAATTCGCTTCGGATACCCATGTGAATAGCCAGTTTTTGATTCCCACGGTTCATGAATTTCTGCGTCATCAAGATGCGCTAACTCTGGAACATATTTACGAATATATGCTCCATCAGCATCGAATCGTTTTCCTTGCTCGATGGGATTGAAAACTCGGTAATACGGCGAGGCATCCGTGCCGCACCCGGCAGTCCATTGCCAGCCATGAGCATTCGATGCAACGTCATAATCAATGAGGTGATCTCGGAAAAATCGCTCGCCACGTTGCCACTCAAGATGGAGATCTTTCACAAGAAATGATGCAACGACCATGCGAGTTCGATTATGCATCCATCCCTCTTTGAGTAACTGTCGCATTGCCGCATCGACAAATGGATAGCCGGTTTTTCCTTCGCACCACGCCGTAAATTGTTTACCTGGTTTGTCATAACGCATCGCGGCAAACTGCGGCGCGTAATAATCAGTTTCTGTATGTTGATTATGAAAGAGCACATCAGCATAAAACTCTCGCCAGGCGATCTCTTTGCGAAAGACATCGTGGGCTTTACTCGAACCGAGTGGCGCGAGCAGAGTTCGTGGATGAATTTCGCCCCATTTCAAGTGAGCGCTCATTCTGCTGGTGCCATCAATCCCCGCATAATTTCGCTGCTCGTCGTAACTATTCAAACCATTTTTTTGAAAGTGCGCGAATCGCTCGTGCGCCGCACTTTCACCTGCTGGAGTTATTTGTGTGCCATCAGGAATTTTCCATTCCGGAAAATCGCGAAACTCTTTGCTCACCGAAACTGTTGGTATTTCTCTGGGTCGCTCGGCTGGAGCTCGCCAACCATGTTCACACCAAGCGCGATAAAACGGCGTGTATACCTTGTAAGGCGTGCCATCACTTGGCTTTCTTACTCGACCTGGCGCAACTGCGTAAGGACTTCCGGTGCGAATCAGTTCAATCCCTGCTTTTTCGATTGCTAGATCACGAGCAGCGCCATACGGTTCATATTCGGCTGAGATATGAACTGAACTGGCGTTATAACGTTTCATTAAATCCTTAAGTACCGTTATTTGATCGCCAGCAATAATGTGGAGTGCACCATTAAGCGAACGATCAAGTTCACGCAGAGAATTACCCAAATAAGCCAATCGCTTTGATCCTGCTTTACTAATTAACGTGGGGTCCAAGATAAATACGGGAACAACTTCCCCATCAGATTTTTTTGCGTGAGCGATCGCTTCGTTGAGCGCGGGGTGATCGCTAATACGTAAGTCCCGTCGAAACCACATGATGGCGCTCATGGCATGATTCAACCATCATGGAGAAGATAAAGCGCTTTCAAGTTCGCGGAATTACTGGCGAAGTCCAACGTGTTCGCTTTGGTGAACGGATCGTTGATTATTGGGTGCCTCGCGGAAAAACCAGTCATCTTCTTATCGCTCATGATGGTCAGAATGTTTTCGATAAGAACACCGCAACCCGTCGACGCACATGGCGCATGGCGCAGTCGGCCGATCGAGTTTTCTCACGTCACGGCCTAACTCCGCCTGTGATTATCGGCGTCTTTCACAGTTCAACGAAAGAGAACCCTTGGGGGCGAGCAAAAGATCTCACACCGCCACAACCCTTTAAAGAAGGTGTGGAACCTATCGTTGCTACTCGCGGACTTTTCCCCCGAAATAGTGAGGAATTAAAAATTTCGGATTTGCGAGGTGATGAATATCTTGCAGAAATTACCGACGTCATCGCTCCAAAAATTCTTCAGAGTATAAGCACGGAAATTTCGAACACCCACACTGCAATTATTGGATCAAGTATGGGCGGGCTAGCTTCGCTTTACGCGCTTGCAAAGCGACCAGATTTCTTCGCTACTGCGCTCGCCTTGTCACCACATTGGGTGATTGGTGAAAAACCGTTAGCGAAATGGCTCACTGGCGCTTTACCTGAACCTGCTATCCATAAAGTGTGGATGAGTCGAGGAACAAAAGGTCTTGATGCCCAATATGAATCGACTCAGAAATACGCAGATGCGTTGATGCTTGATAGGAACTATCGAATCGGTCGCGATTTTTCAACAAAAATTTACAATCGCACTGGGCATAATGAAAAATCCTGGGCGAGTTACCTAGACCAAGTTTTTGAATTTTGGCTTACTTAATCTGAGGAATGTTGAGTGAAATCGGTGATGATTCAATCACCTGTCCGGAAGAATTACTTGCTCTTACTTTGATCCGCAATGCGCCGCTGTATTCGTGTGGATCTATGTAAACCGAATAAGGACTACCTTGATCGATGCCTAAAGTCTCCCAATTATCGCCTGTTCCCTTATTAATGAAGAATTCTGCCCTTACAAAATCCAGAGTTGAAATTTCTGCACTGACCTGAAAAAAGCCCGAGGCAAAATCCTCCGAGGCTTTAACGGAGTTAATTGCAAAGGTGGTTTGAGTGATGGGCTTCTTTGCTTCAAGAACAACCGTAGTTAATCCAGGAATCGTAAGAGTTAACTCGCTATTTTTTCTCACTACATTTGCTGAACCTAAAATCACGCTCCAATCACTATTTGTTGCGGTGCTGAACGTTATCTTTGATGGTTTACTTGAATTATTGAGAGCTACAACATATTCACGATTTCCTTGTGCGGCCAATTTAGAGAATGCGAATTGTGATCCGGAGGCATAGCGAATCTGCATCTGGCCATTTGCCAATGCTGGGTATTTCGTTCGAAGGGCAGCAAGTTGTTTGAGGTAAATCGAAATCGGGTTCTTATCAGCCCCGGTAAAGGAGGAGTTCTTACCAACGGGAGTTGCGCCGACTCTCTGTTCGGTCTGCCAAATCTTTACTTGAGTGGGGAACATGTCCTGCCGTGCAAGTTGATCATTTCCTGACGCTGTCCCAGTCATGCCAACTTCATCACCATAGTAAACAACCGGAATACCTCTCGAAAAATACATCAGGGCATGGGCAAGTTGAACTCTTTTTACCAGTTCGCTCGATGGATTGTTCTTTTTCGCATTAATGAGAAATGCCACTCTTCCCATGTCATGATTACCCAAAAATGTAACCATGTTGTAAGCCGAACTCTTGGGACTTGTATAAAGATCATCGTATGAGAAGAAGAATTTTAGATCTGATGCGGTGGAGTAACCTGAGGCAAATTCTGTGGCAGCGTTTTGAAATGGAAAATCTAAGGCGGTTTGCATCTTATTTACTCTTATGAATTGCATAATATTTAATGGATTGACGTCGTACACTTCACCAAAAATTGTAAACTGCGAAATTCCTACAGACTGCGCAGCTGCATTGATAAGTGGGCTCCAATTTCTAAAAAAATTATCGTCAACATGTCGCGCAGTATCGACTCTAAAACCTACAAAACCATATTGCTTAATCCAATCTCCATAAACATCGCCCCAGCCTTGATATACCTCAGGTTTTTCGGTCGCTACATCGTCAAGCCCATAGAAATCACCTAACTGGATACATGGCCCATTTCCCCAACATCTACTCATATCCCCAACATTGTGATAATTCGATAGGTCATTGAGCCATGCTGGTGATTTAACTTTCGATAAATTCTCTGGGATATAAGCATCACGACCGTTATATTTAATGACATCACCGGTGTGATTTGTTACGACATCAAGTATTAATTTCAATCCCAATTTTTTTGCACAGGACGAGAGCGCTTCTAAATCCTTTTTGCTTCCTAAATGTGGATCGACATTAGTGAAATCTACGCCCCAATAACCGTGATACCCCGCACCATTAGAAGTCGCTGCTTGCTGAACTACTAACGGTGTTAACCACACAGCCGTAAAGCCAAGGCTTTTTATTCGCGCTAAACCATTGTCACCGCTTTCGCATGTGCCAGTTAACCCTTTGAGATCACCGCCGTGAAAGAAAGCAGTGCTCGCTGGATCAAAACCATTTCCGCCATCATTGCTTGGATCGCCATTGATATATCGATCTGGAAAAACGAAATAAATGAGATCTTTATCAAGTCCTGTCCTTGATTGATCAGTTGATAAATTTGCCGCGGAAGATACATACGAACTTTGCCCAAATGATATGAAGACGCACATCATTAGAATCGAAGAGATAACAACCTTAATTTTTTGCACTAGTTAACCTTTAACAGAACCTGCGGTTAATCCACTCACAATATATTTCTGCAAAGAAAGGAAGATGATAACAATCGGTATTGAAGCGATAATAGATCCTGCGGCAAATGGCCCCCAATTTTGTGAATATTGACCACCGATAAATTGTTGAAGTCCTACAGCCACAGTTCTATTGCTCATATCAACGAGAAATAACCTCGCCAAAATAAATTCATTAAAAGTTCCGATAAAGCTCAAAAGAGTTACTACCGCGAGTACAGGTGCTGCCAACGGAATAAAAATCAACCAGTAAATCTGAACTGGCGTAGCGCCATCAATTTTCGCAGCCTCGTCCAATTCAATTGGTATGGAATCGACAAACCCTTTGAGAAGCCAGATATTTATTCCCATCGCTCCACCGAGATATACCAGTATGAGACCGCCGGTGGTTCCAAGCCCAAACTTAGGAGCAAATGTTGAGACTCTTTCCATGATGACATAGAGCGCCGAGAGCGCCAGAATCGCAGGAAACATTTGAATCAAAAGCAAAGTTTGGATGGCAACTTTCTTACCCTTGAACTTCAGTCGACTAAATGCATACGCCGAACTTGCGCCGAGCATTACTGAGAGCACAGAAACTAAACCTGCAATTACTAGAGAGTTTTTCATCCACGTCAGATAAGGAATAGTTGGATCATTGAATAACATTGAATAGTTTCGCCAGGAAATAGTTTTAGGGACGAAACTTGTTACTTGCAGACTGCCAGTTTCGTTAAATGATGAAATGACTACTAAATACAGTGGGAAGAGGGCAAATAAACACATCACAATTGCATATGTGTGGCGCCATAAATTATTTCTCAACCACTTGATCATAAGAAAGACTCCAAAACTTTACTTCGCTTCACGCCATAGAGTGAAAAACTGGCAATGATAATAAAAATGACAAGTGAAATTGCACTGGCAAGACCCAGATTCTGCACATTAGATCCAAAAGCAATTTGATAGGTGTAGCTAATAAGAATGTCTGTAGCACCGGCAATCTCGCCACTCAAAGTATCTTTTGGCCCACCGCCTGTTAGCAGATAAATTAAATTGAAATTGTTGAAATTGAAAGCAAATGAAGCAATAAGTAAAGGGGTGAGAATTTGCAAGAGAAGGGGCAAAGTTACTTTGCGGAATATTTGTCGAGGATTTGCGCCATCTATTTCTGCAGCTTCGATTAACTCACTTGGGATTGCCTGAAGAGCGCCACTTGATACAAGGTAGAAATATGGAAAACCTAGCCATAGATTGACAAGAATTACTGCGAAACGTGCGAAGGTGGGATCCAAAAACCAGGCTATCTGTTTATCGAGAAGTGCATTAATTGCACCAAATTCAGTATTGAACATACCACCCCAGATAAGAATGCTCATGATGCTTGGCATCGCATAGGGCAATATCAATATTGAACGATAAATTCTCCTTCCAATTATCTTTCTATTTAATGCAATAGCGAGTAATAAACCAAAAGAGAATTGTGTTAAGACGGTCAGAAACGCGAAGACAAAAGTCCATATCGTCACTGATATGAGCGGGCTTCGTACTCTTTCGTCACTGAACAGGCTTATGTAGTTTGCAAAGAATACTGGAGCCCGCCAACCTGGTTCTAAGAAGTCTTCTGGATTATCTGGATTTTCGAAATTTCCTTTTTTGTTATCAACGTAAGTAATTCCAGTTGAAATATTCTTGAAAGTATCGCTCTGTGCATCATAAAAAAGGTTCTGCTTAATCAATACACCGGTGGAGAGGTTTTCGACAGCTATCGAATATTGACCATCGTAATAAAATCTGAGTCCTTCAGTTCCTTTACCCGCGTTTGCTTCGCCTTTTTCCTTTGTAAAACCTGGTGCGCTTATGGGAACAAAATTTTCGTCGTAAGTAATATCTGATTTCGCTAGTGGTATTACTTTGTCAGGTAATGAAATAAAGAATTTATTCTGTGATGAAGCTGACGCTAGTAACGCGAGTTTTCCTTCATATGATCCTAAAGAAATATCAAATGCGGTGTTGTTTTCATCTGAAGATACTCCTAATGCTTCAATCCGTTCTATAGCTTCACTTTTACCAATCAAGTTTCCAGTTTTATAGTTGTATGTTGACATTGACAATGTGAAAACGATTGGTGATATTACAAATGCGCAGAGCAATATCACGCCGGGAGTAATAAATTTCATAGGACCGGTGCGTTTACGTAAATAGGTGACCGACACTAAAAGTATGGCAACAGCCATGAACAACGAAATTGCATATTGCTTTTGCGCAAATGCACTCTGAGTGATGAGAAGAAGTACCGATAAAACAAGTGCAAGAATTACATATTTCAAAATTAATGAAATATTTTTCTTCACCTGACTAAACACTCCTTAAGTCTACTGAGACTAGAAAAAATAAAATGAGATAGATGCAAACTTTATTGATTCGCACCTATCTCATTTCCTTGATTAACCTATGAAGATTCGGCTA
>CAXBQM010000031.1:0-13114 GCA_963978235.1 uncultured bacterium
TATGAAGATAGAGAGTCATTTGTACTAAGCAGAATAATGAATAATCGCACCGTAATAGTTCCTAACAATGGTCAGTCAGTTCAATCATTTATTTATGCTGGAGACGTGGCAAAAGCATTATTGGCCCTTAAAAACGCAGGATCTGTGGTCAATGGGCATGCATTTAACGTAGCTATGCCAGAAGGTGTCACAAATTTAGGATTTGTGAATATATGTGCGGAAGTCGTAGGTAAAGAAGCAGATGTTCATTACATCAATCCAGCGATTCCGGAACTACAACGGGATAGTTTCAATCTCAAAGACATGCTCTTTCCTTACCCTGATTACACAGGTTTTCTTGATTCGAGAAAATTGCAGAGCTTTACAGGATTTGTGCCACGCTATAACTTGAAGGACTGCATTACTGAGTTTTATGAAGATATGGTTAAAAAGGGCAATACCCAACCAAGGAATTATGAACTCGAAAACTTAGCGCTCGCATATTTGAAAATCTGAGAATTTCTGTGGAAAAGATCTCAAAACTCGAGGCATTCGAAGTAAAAGTTCCACTTCCTGAGCCGGTTCTAGTAGGAACAACTGTTTTTAAAGTTCGAACGTATACAGTCGTAAAGATAACGACCGAAAATGGAATTGTTGGAGTCGGTTATAGCTATAGCCGAGGTCTTCCAATTCGAGAAATAATTTTGAATATGCTGTCGCCACTTGTTATTGGCAGCGATATTGAGGATTCGGAAAGACTTCGTTTACAGATATTAGCTACGTATTGGCACTCCGCCGAGCATGGCACTTTTACTGCAGCAGTCAGTGCTGTTGATATTGCGATCTGGGATGCACTTGGTAAATTAAAAAACAAATCGATTGCCCAACTATTGGGTCAAAAACGAAAAACATTACCTGTGTCATATGTCATTGGGTATAAATACGGAAATGATGAATCAGGTTTAATTCGAGATGTAGAACAAGCGTTAAATCGCGGTGTTCGAAATTTCAAGATGGTTGTCGGTGCCGGCTCGGCAGAACGTGACGCTAACCGGATGAAGGAAGTTCGAAGATTAGTTGGGCCTGAAGGAAAAATTGGCGTCGATGCTTTCCGATCATTGAAAAGCATTGATGACGCAATTGAACGCGTTTTGGCGCTACAACCTTACGAATTAGATTTCATGGAAGACCCATTCTTGGAATCGCAAGGAAGACTTGCTATTGAATTACGAGAAAAAACTGGTGCAAGAATCGCTTTTGGCGAATCCCAGTTCGGGCATCGAGGTATCGCAAATCTTGTCGTCAACAACTATGTGGATGTAGTTCGAGTCGATGCTCTCATTGTTGGTGGGATAAAAGAGTTTTTAATGTCTGCAGAAGTTGCAGCGGAAAGTAAATTGCAGGTTTCGACACATATTCATAGTGAAATCCATGCTCCGTTAGCTGCTGCAATAGATAACCTTTATGAAGGTGGCTTGGAATATATGGATCCAATCCTAGATGTCGATGTTGTACATCTTTTAATGCATAATCCAATTCAAATTATTAATGGCGAGTTTCACATTTCAAATGAACCTGGGTTTGGTGTGGATTGGGATTGGAGTGCAGTTAAGAAATTTTCGGAGAACTAACTCCACTACAGATTGTTTTGCATTCTACTTCGCCCATTCGGTAAGGAATAGATTCAAAAGATTTAGCTTGCCAAATAACTAGATCAGCCTTTGCTCCGACATTTAAATGTCCAATGTCAGTTCGTTGAAGAGCGAGTGCGCCACCTTTGGTTGCCGCGTAAAGTGCTTGAGTCGGAGTCATCTGCATTTCTCGGATCGCAAGTGACATCACAATTGGCATGGAAGTAATGAACGAAGACCCTGGATTGCAATCTGTGGCGAGAGCAACGGTAATGCCGGCATCAAAGAAGCGCTGTGCGTTTGGATAATCAGATCGAGTGAAAAATTCTGCGCCAGGAAGCAGTGTTGCAACAACTCCGGCACCTGCTAAAGCTGAAAGTGCAGAATCGGAGATGTGTGTGCAATGGTCGACAGATGCCGCCTTAAGTTCGGCTGCTAATTCCGCGCCGCCAGTATCTCCGAGCTGATTTCCATGTAGTCGAGGTTTTAAACCATGTGCAATACCTGCTTGGAGAATCTCTCTTGCTTCATCAACGCTAAATGCTCCAGTGTCACAAAAAACGTCAATCCACTTCGCGTAAGGCTTTACCGCCTGCAACATTGTTGTCTTTATTTCATCAATGTAGCTTTCTCGCGAATTGATTTTTTCACTAGGCACAATATGCGCACCCAAAAAAGTTGTTTCAGAGGTGAATTCGCTTGCTATTTTTAATATTTTTGCTTCAGTTTCTGTATCAAGTCCGTAACCACTTTTGATTTCAATTGTCGTAGTTCCAGAATTTCGAGCACGAGTTAAGAGTTGAGCAGTGGAATGGCGGAGTTCGTTCTCTGAAGCAAGGCGAGTGGCCGAAACCGTTGTATTAATACCACCAGAGGAGTACTTAACGCCGGTCATTCGTGATACGTAATCTTGCGTTCGGTCACCAGCAAAAACTAAATGAGTATGTGAATCAACAAAGCCAGGTGTAACTACTCCGCCTTCAGCATCAATTGCGGTATCTGCCGAAGGAGCTTGAGAATTTGGGCCAATCCATTCAACTTTTCCATTATGAAAAATCAGTGCCGCGTTATTAATAATTCCTAAGGCGGAGTCTGAATTAGTTATTAATTGGCCAATATTTTTAACGACAGTTGCCGTCATTACTGCTCTTTCATTGGGATACGAACGCCACGTTCATGTGCAACCGAATCTGCTAATTCATATCCGGCATCGACATGGCGAATAACTCCCATACCCGGGTCGTTCGTAAGAACTCGTTTAAGTTTTTCACTAGCGAGTTTTGTGCCATCTGCGACCGAAACTTGTCCGGCGTGTATAGAACGACCAATTCCAACGCCACCACCGTGGTGGATCGACACCCAGGATGCACCAGATGCGGTATTCACTAGCGCATTAAGTAATGGCCAATCAGCGATCGCGTCAGAACCATCAAGCATTGCTTCGGTTTCACGATACGGCGAAGCAACAGATCCGCAATCAAGGTGATCTCTGCCAATAACAATGGGTGCAGAAACTTCTCCGTTTGCGACCATTTGATTAAAACGTTCACCAGCCAAATGTCTTTCGCCATAACCAAGCCAACAAATGCGCGCTGGTAAACCTTGGAAAGCAACCTTCTCGCTTGCTTTGCTTATCCAACGTTTTAACGGTTCATTCTCAGGAAATAGTTCAAGTACCGCTTTATCTGTTGCCGCAATATCTTTTGGATCACCGCTCAGAGCAACCCAGCGGAATGGTCCCTTTCCTTCACAGAAGAGTGGTCGGATATATGCGGGAACGAAGCCAGGAAAATCAAATGCCCGCGAATATCCAGCAAGCATCGCTTCGCCGCGAATGGAATTTCCGTAATCAAAAACTGTAGCGCCACCATCCATAAAACCAACCATGGCCTCTACTTGTTTAGCCATTGATTCTCTAGAACGTTTAGTAAAACTTTCTGGATCCTTTTGTGCTAACTGGTGCCATTCGTCAACTGAAACTCCTTCAGGTAAATAAGAAAGCGGATCATGTGCTGATGTTTGGTCGGTGACAATATCTATTGGCACACCACGTTTCAAAAAGTCCGTGAAAAGTGTTGCAGCGTTACCAAGTAAGCCAACGCTGTATCCGCGTCGCTCCGCTTTTGCTTTGAGTGCTAACGAGATTGCTTCATCTACATTCGCGGTCCAGATATCTAGGTAGCGATGATCAACTCGACGTTGTAGTCGTGAAGCATCAACATCAATACAGAGTGCTGCGCCATCATTCATGGTGATAGCAAGCGGTTGTGCGCCACCCATTCCGCCAACACCACCAGTTAAAGTCAGAGTGCCCGCGAGTGAACCACCAAAATCTTGGTTAGCGACTGCGGCAAATGTTTCATAAGTTCCCTGCAAAATGCCCTGTGTACCGATGTAGATCCACGATCCTGCTGTCATCTGACCGTACATAGTTAAACCAGCAGCTTCTAATCTGCGAAATTCTGGCCAATTGGCCCAATCTCCAACCAAGTTTGAGTTTGCAATCAAAACTCGTGGTGCCCATTCATGTGTTTGGAATACTCCGACAGGTCTTCCGGATTGCACCAACATTGTTTCATCTGCTTTTAAAGTTTTTAAAGTACGAGTAAGTGCATCAAACGATTTCCAATCGCGGGCTGCTTTTCCTGTTCCACCATAAACAACGAGATCTTGTGGCCGTTCGGCAACTTCTGGGTCGAGATTGTTCTGCAACATTCGCAGCGCTGCTTCTTGTTGCCAGCCAAGTGCACTGAGGTGGCTGCCATGTGGTGAATGAATTACTCGACTCATGCTAACTCTCCAATTACTTTCTCTACCGCACTGAGTATCTCGCCAGACTTTACTAAAGCAACGCTGGCTTCAATTTCTGGAGTGAGCCAACGATCAGCACCAGGGCCGTGAACCTTGGAACGCAACATTTCAATTGCTGATGAATTCGCAGGTGAAGCTTTTAATGGTGAACGCATATCGACGCCACGCGCTGCAACCATAAGTTCAATTGCGATAACTCGGGTGAATGCATCAATGGCTCTTCGCAATTTTCTTGCTGCATGCCATCCCATAGATACATGATCTTCTTGCATCGCTGATGATGGAATCGAATCTACTGATGCCGGAACGGCGAGACGTTTCATTTCACTGACCAAACCAGCTTGTGTGTATTGCGCAATCATCATGCCGCTATCTACGCCTGGGTTTTCCGCTAAAAATGGGGTTAATCCGAAGGAACGATGCTCATCAAGACAACGATCAGTTCTACGTTCTGCCATAGAAGCCACATCTGCAATAGAAATAGCGAGAAAATCGAGAACATGCGCAATCGGTGCGCCATGGAAATTTCCATTACTGCTTACCTCACCGCTTGGAAGAACAACCGGATTATCAATGATGGAAGAAAGTTCACGATCTGCCACATGTGTCGCGTGTGCGAGTGTGTCTCGAGCCGCCCCTGCAACTTGTGGAGCGCAACGAAGTGAATATGCATCTTGCACACGTGTGTCTTCTTTCCCGGTATGCGACGCAACGAGTGGAGAGTGTGCAAGAAGCCGACTCATATTTTTTGCAGAGTTAATCTGACCTACTTGTGGTCGGAGTTGATGTAGGTGATCTTGGAAAACGCGGTCAGTTCCTAATAGCGCTTCAACGCTTAACGACGCTGTGATATCAATTGTTTTAAGTAACGTGCGAATATCGGCAATTGCCATTACTAATTGACCGAGCATTCCATCAGTTCCATTGATAAGCGCAAGTCCTTCTTTTGAACTTAATTCAACAGGCCTAATTCCAGCTTGTTGCAACGCAATTGCAGCCGACACTAATTTTCCTTGTGAATCGATGACTTCACCTTCACCCATCGCAACAAGTGCACAAGCAGAAAGCGGTGCTAAATCTCCAGAACAACCGAGCGAACCGTACTCACGGACAACAGGCGTTATGTGTGCATTGAGCATCGATGCATATATCTGAGCAGTTTCAGGTTTAACGCCGGAGTATCCACGACAGATAGTTGCAAGCCGGAGCGCCATCATTGCTCGAACAACTTCTACCTCAACAATGTCGCCGCTTCCTGCAGCATGCGAACGAATGAGTGATTTCTGTAATTGAACTCGCATATCGGCATCGATAAATTTTCGAGCCAGTGCACCAAATCCAGTTGAAACACCATAAACCGGAGTAGCAGAGTCCGCGAAAGAATCAATAATGGCTCGTGACGAACGAATGGCAGCAAGAGCTTCTTCGGTAATCGTGATTTTAGTGTTACCTCTTGCAATTGCGATTACGTCACTTTGATTTAAGCCATTTATTCCGAGCAGAATTTCTGCTGGCATCTCTACCCCCGCTAAGATTTAGGTCAAGTAAGGCTATCTGAGATAGTCGAAACTGTCAGGAGTCGGACGATAGCGATGACGCTACATAACGATGGCAATTGGCCACGCGCTGGCAGTATTTTTCAACCTAACTTAGAGAATTCAGAAGTCGGAATTGTTGGTGTCGGCGCTTCACAATCAGCAATCACTCCCAATAACGCCGATAAAACACCAGACGCAATTAGAGAAGCGTTGCTTCGATACTCCACCTACAAGATTTCTCAGGACATCAATATCGGATCACTAACGGCAAGCGATTTTGGAAATGTTTCGCACCCGGATAACCAACAACAATCCATTTTAGATATTGCAAAATTCATCCCACAAACGAAGACTTTGGTACTTCTTGGTGGAGACAATTCCATTACATATTCAGGCGTCTCGGCATTAGCTCAAACTGTGGGCAGTGTTAACAAGATCGGATTAATTACTTTAGACGCACACTTTGATGTGCGAGATGGAATATCAAACGGTTCACCTATTAGGCAATTGGTTGAAGCGGGCCTGCCGGGCTCTCACATAGTTCAGATTGGCATCAGTGATTTCGCCAATTCACATTTCTATGCCGAGCGAGTTAAAAATTACGGGATTTCGGTTATCACTCGGAGTGAATGTGAAGAACTCAAACCTATTCAAATAGCAGAAAAAGCGCTCGCGGTACTTTCGCAGTGTTCGCATATCTATCTTGATATCGATATCGATGTGTGCGATCGATCAGTTGTACCGGCAGCGCCAGCAGCAGTACCAGGTGGATTTACAGCGCATGAATTAAGAGAAATTGTTTTCCATCTTGCCTCTTCTTCGCGAGTTAATACCTTTGATATTACGGAAATAGACGCGACCATCGATGCACCAGATCAACGAACGCTCAGACTTGCTGCACTGTGTGTTTTGGAAATAGCTGCGGCAAAGACAGGGAAGAAAAATGACTGATAAAGCCCATTCCACTGCGCTCAATACCGCACTTTCCCAACTGCAAAATACTGTGAAGCTTTTACAACTTGATGACAATGATTGGCGAACATTGTCTACACCACGACGTGTGCTTGAAGTAGCTGTTCCACTTCGTCGCGATAATGGCAGCGTAGAAATGTATAAGGGCTATCGAGTGCAATATTCGACAACTCGTGGACCAGCAAAAGGCGGCATTAGATTCCATCCTGAAGTTGATATGAATGAAACAATCGCGCTAGCAATGTTGATGACCTGGAAGTGCGCACTTACAAACCTTCCTTATGGCGGTGCAAAAGGTGGAATTGCGGTTGATGCTCATCAATTATCTGCAAGTGAAAATGAAAGATTAACGAGGCGCTACACATCAGAAATTCTTCCCATTATTGGTCCAGAGAGAGATATTCCTGCGCCAGATGTTGGTACAGATGAGCGAAATATGGCGTGGATGATGGATACATATTCGGTGAATGAAGGCTTTGCAGTTCCAGGCGTAGTTACGGGCAAGCCAATTGTTCTCGGCGGTTCACTTGGTAGAAATTCCGCGACTGGTGATGGCGTAGGTATCGCAGTAAAAGAAGCGCTGCGCGTAAAAAATATTGATCCACAAGGTGCAACTGTCGTTATTCAAGGATTTGGAAAAGTCGGATATTGGGCAGGCATGGCATGTGAATCCCTAGGAATGAAAGTTCTTGCAGTCAGTGATGTTCATGGCGGAGTGACTGGATTCAAATCTGTCACCGATTTATGGAAACACTTCCAAGAGCATGGAAATCTCAATGCACCAGGCACAGAAAAGATGACAAACACTGAACTTTTGCATTTGCCGTGTGATGTATTAGTGCCGGCCGCTCTTTCCGATGCTCTCAATGCCGAGACTGCTAGCGGAGTAAAAGCAAAAATAATCGTTGAAGGTGCAAATGCTCCAACAACTCCCGAAGCCGATGCGATTTTTAAAGAGAAAGGAATTCTTGTAGTTCCAGATATTCTTGCAAACGCTGGCGGTGTCATTGTTTCTTACTTTGAATGGGTTCAAGATAAACAGAACTTCTTCTGGAACATCGACGAAGTTAAAGATAATCTCAACAACATCCTTACTCGTTCTATTAAGGAAGTTGAGGCAACAGCACTTCAACGAAAAGTATCGTGGCGTGATGCGGCCATGATGATCGGTGTTGGTCGAGTTGCGGAAGCTCATAAATTGCGCGGGCTCTATCCATGAGCCAACGTTTTTCCATCGCCATTGTTGGTGCCGGTCCGGCTGGCTACTTCACCGCACAAGCCCTTCAAAATCTTCAAACCGATGAACGAAAATTCTCAATCGATATGTTTGAACGACTCCCAACGCCTTGGGGACTTGTTCGAAGTGGCGTAGCGCCAGATCATCCGAAGATAAAGACGGTCTCAAAAGTATTTGAAAAAATCGCTACCACCGAAGGTTTTAGGCTTTTTGGAAATATCGAACTTGGTTCAGATGTCACACTTGAAGATTTAAAAAATAATTACGATGCCGTAGTAATAGCAACCGGATCAGCACAAGGAAAGAAACTCGGTATTCCCGGGGAAGAACTCCCTGGCTCATATTCTGCCGCCGAAATTGTTCCGTGGTACAACGGTCATCCAGATTTCGCAAACTTTAAAGTTAACCTTAATTCAGAAACAGCAGTTGTTATCGGTGCCGGAAATGTCGCGATGGATGTTGGTCGTATGTTCGCGTTAGATCCACATGAATTAGATACGACTGATACCGCAGACCACGCATTAGCCGCGCTTCATGCAAGCTCGATAAGAAAAACATATATCTGTGGCCGACGGGGCCCAGAACATGCTGCATTTACCGCACCAGAACTTCGGGAACTTCCTAAACTTGAACATACGGATGTCTATCTAGATCCCGAATCAATTTTGCAGGCTCAGTCGCGTGCAGAAATGCAAGGCGAAATCGAGAAAGATCTTCGTAGCAATCTTGAAGCGATGAAATCCGTTGCTGAGGCAGATAAAAAAGGCAATACACGATCGCTCACTTTTAAATTTCTCTCAACCCCACTTGAAATAAGAGGCAGTGAAAAAGTAGAAGAGATCATCTTTGGAATCAACAAAGTTGATGGCGATAAAGTGATTTCAACTGGCGAAACGTACTCAATTAAATGTGGAATTGTTGTTTCGGCTATTGGCTATGAAGCGATCCCGCTGGATGGACTTCCTTACGAAAAAGGACGAGTCCTCAATACCGATGGTCGGGTTTCAGAAAATGTTTATGTAGTGGGTTGGGCAAAACGAGGTCCATCTGGTGTAATCGGGACAAATAAGAGCGATGCAAGCGCAGTGGTTGATTTGCTTGTAAGTGATCTAAAAGAACCAAAGGTAAATCCAGGAATCGATCAACTTCTCAAAGGAAAAACAATTATCGATCAAACAGGTTGGACCAAAATCAATTCACAAGAGATTGCAGAAGGCGAAAAGATTGGCAAGCCTAGAAGAAAGATTGTCAGCGTAGAACAAATGATTAATCTTGCAATTAATTAACAAATTCTCCAATTCGCTCTGCTTGGAGCGCACTTCCAACTTTTGAAAGATGATCATCATCTGAATAGAGCAGAGTTCCAGAATTGAGATAATTGCATTTTTCGGTTGGGCAAAATACGCCAAGTGTGTCTATGTACGTCGCACCGCTAATGGATTTCCAAATACCGCGAGCCAATCTCTGTCTTTTAAGTACTTCAGACTTTGATTGCGGAGTGCAGTAACTTTCAGAAAGTGCTCGAGGAACGCCGAAATTTGCGCAACTTTTCACGTTAAATGGTAATTCAGGATTTTCGCTAACGATAAATACTCTCTTTCCTTGTCCGGAATAAAGATCAACAGTATTTTGAAGTGCGCTTTGGAAAATATCTACCCGCTCTCCTGTAGTGGGGATTTCTGATAATTGGGCTGGCCATTGACGGAACATCACTTTTCGTTCTGGCAAGAGTTCATGACCAGTGATGTAGTAAGAGCCACGTGTTATGAATACGACGGTATCAATGCCAGGAATTTTGGAAATTGAATCTGTGATTTCCTGAGTTCCTTTGATGCAACCATCGAGTTTGCTGGTACTAAATCCGGTCGCTACTCCGATAAAGGGCGGGCAGAGTTGGTTTGCAAGCATCAACGTATTTATTCCTCGTGCATTGTAATAATCTGTGATTCCCTGCCACGACGCGTGAACATGAGAATCTCCAGTAAAAACAATCGTGCGGCTACTTCCTACATCGTTATACCGACAGTAATGAAATGTCGGCTTATCAATCCCAATTAATTTGAAACAAGAGTCATCATTTCCAATCACTCGCTTCAATTGTGAAATGTTTGTTGCATCTTTAGTGCGATCAGGGAAACCAGCTGCTTGCTGAATTGTGAATCCTGAAGTCCCAAGAATTATGAGGCCAAGTATTAGAGCGCCAACTTTTCGCCATTGATGGGTTTTCTCTCGCATCCATAATTCAACGTAGCGATAACAGAGGTATGCCAAAAGAAAACTAAGTCCGATTGCAGCAAATTTCACTGTATTAGTTGGGGATCCGCCAAAGTAAATGAATGCATAGGAGAGAAAAACCCAATGCCATAAGTAGAGCGGATAACTAATCAAACCCACCCAGGTCGACACTGGGTTGCCAACGACTCTTGAAACAAGAGGATTGGAATATCCGAAGAAAATTAATCCAGCGCTACCTACTACACCAATAGTTACAGCGCGAAGATTTTGATCAGTTGAAGTTTCGAAAAGTGAGTAATAGATAAGTGCGAGAGATACCAATGAACCAAGTTGTGGAAGAAAACTGAATCGATTGAGAAGATCGAGTTTTTCTTTATGATGAAGATAAATAAAAGCCAGAAGTCCACCAATTAATAGCTCCCAAAATCTTGATAATGGTGAATAGAAGGCCAATTCTTCATGACTGCCATGAATAGCGTAGGCGTAGCCAAATGATGTAAATAAGAGGACGAAGGAGATTGCAAATGCAAATCTTCGTAGTCTGTAAATAACTATGAGAATGACTGGCCAGAAAATGTAGAACTGCTCTTCAATACTCAAAGACCAGAGATGAAGAAGAGGTTTTTCAACCGCTGCGGCATCAAAGTAATTCACCTGTGCAAAGAGAACAAAATTAGTAATGAAAACAGATGAACCAGCCAGAACAGAACCAAATTGCGCGAAATCCTCGGGCAGAAGCAGAATCCAGCCGAGTATCAGAGCAACGACAAGAGCAACAAGAAGGCTTGGAATAATTCGGCGAATTCGCCGGGAATAAAAGTTCCGAATTTTGAAATTACCGCTATCAAGTTCAGCCACGATTATTTGTGTAATAAGAAATCCAGAGATAACAAAGAAGATATCTACGCCAACAAATCCACCAGGCACTAATGATGGAAATGCATGGAAAGCAACAACACTCAAAACAGCAATTGCGCGTATCCCGTCGATATCAGGGCGGTAATTACTGGTTTTATGAGAGCGCACGTGTCATTTTGGCATAATTTAAAAAATCGGTAGGCTTCAGACCTTCCCAAAAGCAACAAATCTGCGCTCGTAGCTCAACGGATAGAGCATCTGACTACGGATCAGAAGGTTAGGGGTTCGAATCCCTTCGAGCGCGCACTAGTTGGTAGAAAGGTTTCCAATGAAAATACTTGTAGTTGGTTCGACAGGGCTTATTGGATCCTATGTTGCAAAAGCGCTTGAAAAGTACGGTGAAGTTATCGGAGTCTCTCGTTCCACACCGATATCAGTTGATGTGAAAGATCCAAATTCAATCAAAGCGATGTATGAAAAAGTAGGCAGAGTTGATGCGGTTGCTTCATGCATTGGAAAAGTTGCTTTCAAATCGATAACTGAATTGACATATGACGAATATTTGGCCGGTTTGAAAGATAAAGTGATGGGCCAAGTAGAGCTTGTCAGAGTTGGAATGGATTTTGTAAATGATGGTGGCTCATTTACTTTGATGACAGGAATTTTGGCACGTGATCCAATTCCATCGGGCTCGGTAGCTGCCCTTGCAAATGGCGCAATTGAGTCTTTTACTTTAGCGGCGGCAATCGAATTACCAAGAAATTTGCGAATAAATACAGTAAGTCCCAACGTGTTGGTAGAGGCAACGAGTTATCACTCTGCATTTCCTGGGTTTCATCAAGTACCTGCGTCAGTTGTTGCAGATACGTACGTGAAATCTATTTTAGGAAAACAAAACGGACAGATTTACAAACTTGATTGATTTGATTGTCTGTCGGTTAAGGGTTGATGCCTGCAGCTTTTAGAGTTGCGGCATATGCTGCTTCGGCAGCTTTGTTTGCAGCATCACGATTAGCGATGGCAGCATCAACCGCTTTTGTATAGTCGGTGAGAACAGGAGCAGTCTTTTTATTTGCTGTTCTAGCCGCAGCAAGTGCTGCATCTCGGGTTTTCTTAGCGGACGCAATCGCAGATGCATAGGCTGCTTTCGCTGCATTGAAAGCAGCAAGACGAGTTTTCTGTGCAGCTTTCTGAGTGGCCGCCTGGGTAGCAGTTAATTTGGTGGTCACAGTGGTTGTATCTGCGTGTGCAGTAAGTGCAGAAGTTGAAAGAAGCGCACCGAAAATGATTGCGGTGAGGGAACGTTTGATTTTCATTGTGAAACCTTTCGCTAAGAAGCCAAATGTAGTTTGACTCTTTCCTATCGGCAAATGAACGACTGTGAAAGAATCGCGTGTGCGCAAAATGGCCTTAGTAACGGGGTTTGAACCCTTTAATGGCGCAGCGCTTAACCCGTCTCAAGAGATAGTTCGAGCGTTGGGAGATAAGAAATTTGATGGCATTGAACTCATCACTGAAACCTTGCCATGTGTTTTCAGCAAGGCGAGCCCACTTTTAATTGGGCTAATAGAGAAATGGAAACCAGATGTCGTTATTGCGTTGGGCCAAGCGGAAGGTCGTAACCAGGTCACACCAGAGAAGATTGCGATCAACCTCGATGATGCACGCATCGCCGATAACGCGGGTCAGCAACGCAAAAACCTGAGAATTATCGAAAACGGCCCAGATGGCATATTTAGCACGTTGCCGATTGATCGAATTATTTCGGCAATATCCGGCGCTGAAATTCCAGTAGGTACTTCTTTTACTGCTGGGGCATTTCTATGCAACAACGTCTTCTATTCAATGCAATA
>CAXBQM010000032.1:0-13107 GCA_963978235.1 uncultured bacterium
GGCTACTTACGACTGCTATGAAAGAGGCCGGCGCAGTTGCTTATCGCGTGCAGATGATTCCCGAAAATGAAGCGTCCTTGAAAGCGATTGTCGAGGATCAATTAGTGCGGGCTGATCTTGTGGTGATAAGCGGCGAGAGCCATGATGACTCCTATCCATTGATTACCAATGTTTTGAAGAGCATTGGGGAAATTCGTGAAATTGATCCACGCATTGAAGTGAGTGGACTTCATAATTTTGGAACCATCGGACCAGACAAAACGCCAGTTGTGACATTACCCGGTGATCCGATTGCCGCATACATTTCGTGTGAACTTTTTATTCGACCAATGATTAGGCAAATGATGGGGCTTCATGATCTCTTTCGACCAGTGCAGCGCGCGATACTTACTAACTCGGTTGAAAGTGAACCGGGCAAGACTTCTTTTTTAAGAGCGCAATTAGAAGGTAACAAAGTTACCGTTGCCAATAATCAAGAAGAACTTGTAGGTCTCTCTGATGCTAATTGCCTTGTAGTAATTGGTGAAGATGTGACTTCCTTAAATGCCGGCGCAGAAGTTGATGTCATGATGTTGGAACGGCGATACATATAAATGTCACAGTCGTGGCCGCTTGTTCTTTCTCGTGGTGAACTAACGCTTCGCCCGTTACGGTATCGAGACCGAAACCGTTGGCTAGAGATTCGACGATTCAATCGGGATTGGTTGAAACCGTGGGAAGCAACGTCGCCATTTCATAGCGAGAAGGATCTGCCATCTTTTTTTGAAATGGTTAATTTTCATAACAGAGAGGGTCGTGCTGGCCGAGCGCTTACCTTGGCGCTATGGCGAGATCATGAACTTATTGGCCAGATCACGATGGGTGGTATTTCGTATGGCGCACTTCGCGGAGCGCATATCGGTTATTGGATAGATCAACGTTGGGCTAATAAGGGATTAATGACAGAAGCAGTAACCACTCTTACCAATCATGGGTTTGACGAGTTAAAACTGCATCGGATTGAGATAAATCTCCGTCCAGAAAATGAAGCGTCGCGCCGGGTTGCGGAAAAAGCTGGGTATCTCCTCGAAGGGAGGAGACCTTCGTATTTACATATCGATGGCGACTGGCGAGATCACTTAGTTTTTGTTCGCTTGAGTAGTAATAATTAGCGACGAAAGTCGCAAGCAACAAACCATTCATTACTTCCCCAAACGCCACGAATTCGAAATACCCGATTAGTCCGATATTTCCATTTAGATTTAGACATCATGGGTTCCGGACTTATCTATTTAATCATTGTAGGAATGTGGGTCTCTTACTTCCTTCCTCAGTGGGTTTCTAGTCATGAAGAAGTCTCCGGAAAATCAGTCGAGAAATTTCGAAATAGCATGCGAGCGGTAGCTCATTCCGCCGGTGTCCCTACTCAAGAAGAACTCGCGCGAGAAAATGAACATAATCTGGTCGTTCGCCGAATAGTTTTTTCCTCGCTTGCTCTCCTTTTAATTCTCACCAGCGTGCTTTCACTTGTTGGTTTGCTCTCGCCAATCGTGATGTTGCTACCAGTTTCAGGTATATCGCTGTACATCGCCCATGTACGTCGGCAAATGCAAGCGATGCGAAGCGCAATTCGTCAACAGCGGATTATTTCCCAACATAATCAGAAGCCGACGAGTACTAATTACGCGGAGTTGTTAGCCCGATCTAAAGTAGTTCGAGAAAAAAATGAAGTTTTAGAGCATTGGATTCCACTCTCAGAGAGAATCGAGAAAGTTGAACAAGAGTTAAGCGGTATTACCTTGTTGCCAAAAGGAAGCGCGAGCGCTCATCATGAATGGACTCCGCAAGAAGTTCCTACTCCAACCTATGTTTCCGCACCTAAAGCGGTAACGGCTAAACGAATTATTGACTTGACCATTCCTGGCGCTTGGTCAGAAGAGCAAGCGAAACTTAATTCTGAAGTGAGTGAAGTCTCGCCACATCGCGATCAAGTATTTGATCAAGAGGATGGCGGATCAGCACGGGCTGTAAATAGTTAAATCCAACTACTAAACCACATACGAGCGTGCCAATCATCGTATGTCATTGTTTGCGCAATGTAGATGGGAAGGAAATAGAGAAAGCAGAGCCCAACCGCAATAAAGAAGCCATAAATATAGGTTTTATAGCGTTGCTGCAATAACCCAATGACATAGGTAAGAGTCAAAATAATGAATGGTTCGAACACTATTGAGTAGAAAGAAAATACCGTCCGCTGCTGGAATGCAAACCAAGGAAGATAACCGGCTGCGACGCCGAGCAAAATAAGAGCACCACGTTTATCGCGTCGACTTACGACAAAGCCGACGAGTACTCCAAGTGCAATGATTGCGCTCCACCATATTAGTGGCGTACCAAGTGCAAGAATTTCTTGTGAACAATTCTGGCCACCACATGAAGGTGAGCTATAGAAAAACGATGTTGGTCGACCCAAAATTAACCATGACCATGGATTCGCTGAATATGAGTGTGCTTCCGTTAATCCAGTATGAAAATTCAACATCTCTCTGTGATAGTGCCAGAGTGAGAGGAAAGGATTTGATGACCACGAACGATCCCAACCGGTTTTAGTAACGAACCAACCAAACCAAGAACCAATATAGAGAACGCTTGGTAGAAAAATTAACTGAGCGAAACGTTGAATTATTACTTTCAAATTGAGAGCAGAGTTTTCGTTAGCTTTTTGCAAAGTTAAAATATCTTGAAGTACGACTACTGCGATGAAAGCAATTGCGTAATAAAGCGCGCTCCATTTCGTCGCACATGCAAGCCCAAGCGAACCTCCTAAGAGCCAGTATTTTTTCTCTAAGAGGAAATTAAAAGCGAGCAAAATAAAAAACATTAAGAAAATATCTAACAGTGCAGTGCGTGACATCACGAGGTGGAGTCCATCAAGTGAAGTAAGGAGAGCAGCGCTCAAGGCTAAAAACTCAGAGTGAAAGATATTTCGAGCAACTCGATAAATGAGATAAATCGAGATTATTCCAATGAGGGCAGCAGAAATACGCCAGCCAAATTCACTATCGCCAAAGACTTTTATGCCACCTGCGATAAGCCATTTTCCCAATGGCGGATGAACAATGAATTCGGCCTTTGATTTATCCATTTCAACGAGATATTTCAGGTAATCACGCGCGCCATCTACGTAATAGACCTCATCAAAAACAAAACCTTTGGGCGAATTGAGATTCCACAATCGCAACAAAGCGCCAAAGAGGATGATTCCAATCAAGCTCATTCGCTCGCGTGTGGCTCGCATGACACAATTACAGCATGTCGCAATTGATATTGGCAGCGGTGCCATTAGGAAATATTGGCGACGCATCAGACCGATTGAAATCAACGCTCAGTAGCGCATCACATATCGCGGCCGAAGACTCACGTAAATTCTCTCGACTGTGCAAGGACTTAGGTATTGAACACAAAGCGCGAGTCATTTCTTTCTTTGAGGGCAACGAGAACGAGCGAATAAGTGAGTTAATCGCAATTTTGGAATCCGGTAATGATCTTGTCGTTGTGACCGATGCTGGCATGCCAAGTGTGAGCGATCCGGGATATCGGATTGCACGCGAATGTGTGAAGCGAAATATCGCGGTCAGAGTTCTTCCTGGTCCTAGCGCGGTAATTTCTGCTTTAGCTCTCTCTGGATTACCCACCGACAGATTCTGTTTTGAAGGATTTGTTCCGAGAACGAGTGGCGCACGTGAAAGTTTTTATCAATCTCTTGCACGCGAAGAGCGAACAATCGTTCTCTTTGAAGCGCCACATCGCATCAGTGAATCACTGAGCGCTGCCGCGAAAGCGTTGAGTGGTGATCGTGAAATTGCGGTCTGTCGGGAGATGACAAAGACTTTTGAGGAAACGTTTCGAGGAACCATTGACCAGGCGATTATTTGGAGTAAATCAAAAGAAATATTGGGGGAAATCACAATAGTTATCGCTGGATTTAATCCAGGATCAATCACGGTCTCGGAAACTGATTTGATTCGCGAAGTACTAGCGGCTGAAGCTGGTGGAATGATGCGTAAAGATGCCATCCATGAAGTTGCGCAACGATACGACCTTCCTAAACGTCACGTTTTCGATCTTATGGTTCAGTACAAGCACGATTCTGAATAGGATGTGCATGTGACTGCAGAGAAATCGTTTTACCTGACGACGCCTATTTATTACGTTAATGATGCGCCACATATTGGTCACGCGTATACGACGGTAGCTGGAGATGTGCTTACTCGTTGGCATCGTCAACGAGGCGAAAAAGTGTGGTTCCTTACTGGAACTGATGAGCATGGTCAGAAAGTGATGCGCACTGCTGAAGCAAACAATGTCGCACCACAAGCGTGGTGTGACACTTTGGTTGAAAAGTCATGGAAACCAGTATGGAAATCCCTCAATATTGCACATGATGATTTTATTCGCACAACTGAGGATCGCCACGAAAAACGAGTGCAAAGATTTCTTCAAGGATTGATGGAAAAGGGTTTTATCTACGAAGGAAAATATGAAGGACCGTATTGTGTTGGTTGCGAAGAATTTAAATTGCCAGGCGATTTGATTGAAGGAAATTGTTCCATTCACTCAAAGCCGGTAGAAATGGTGAGCGAAACGAATTGGTTTTTTAAACTTTCTGCGTTTGTGCAACCGCTTCTTGAACACTATAAAAATAATCCGGAAGCCTGCGAACCAGCAAGTGCAAGAAATGAAGTCATTGCTTTTCTAGAAGGTGGCGTGCAAGATCTTTCTATTTCACGATCAACTTTTGATTGGGGAATTCAAGTTCCGTGGGACACCTCTCAAGTGGTGTATGTCTGGTTCGATGCGCTTTTGAATTACGCCACTGCAGTTGGGTTGGGAGAAGATCCACATTCAGAATTGGGAAAGAAATTTGCAGGGACTTGGCCAGCAGATGTGCATCTGGTTGGAAAAGATATTCTCCGATTTCACGCAGTGATTTGGCCGGCAATGTTGATGGCAGGTGGGATTGCGGTGCCTAAAAAAGTTTTTGCTCATGGCTGGCTACTTGTAGGTGGCGAAAAAATGAGTAAGAGCAAATTAACGGGTATTGCACCGAGTGATATTACGGATCACTTCGGCGTAGATGCATTCCGTTATTACTTCTTACGAGCAATTCCATTTGGCAGCGACGGATCTTTCTCTTGGGAAGATATGACAGCGCGCTACACCAGCGAGTTGGCGAATGATTTCGGAAATTTAGCGTCTCGGTTAGCAGCAATGGTGGAAAAGTATTGTGAAGGAAAGTTGCCAGAGCCAACTTCTTCGCCAGAACTGGAGGCGGCGCTTCAAGCAACGGTGGCGAGCGCAGATAAAGCAATATGTGCGCTGGATTTTCAGGGCGGGATCAACGCGATTATGGAATTTTGTAAACGAGTAAATGGCTATGTCACTGAAAAAGAGCCGTGGTCAGTTGCTAAAGATGCAGCGCGAAAATCTGAACTCGATGCAATTCTTTACAACACAGCGGAAGCGCTTCGTGCGTTAGCAGTCTTGCTCCATCCAATAATGCCAGCGACTACCGAAGCGTTGTGGCAAAGTTTAGGTGCGCACGTATTAGGTGAGATTGGTAATCAGAAAATTAGCGATCTCGCGCGCTGGGGACAATTGAAGAATACTCACGTCACTAAAGGTGCAATCCTCTTTCCACGGTTGCCTGAGTTAGAAGTTCAGTAATAATGGCTGATCGCCATAATCGAGATATAGATCGACCACCGGCGCCGCTACCTGCGCCGCTTAATACGCAAACTGTTGATTCGCACGCTCATTTGGAATTAGTTTTTGATGGCGCACAACCAGATGATCCGCGCTTTGCAGATTTATTAGCTGAATGTGCAAGTGTTGGAATTGATCGAATTGTGCAAGTAGGTTATTCCGCAGAGCAATCACAGTGGTGTGCTGACTTTGCTGAACGTTGGCCACGCACATTAGCTGCAGTTGCACTTCATCCCAACGAAGCGCCAGTTGTTGAAGACCTTGAAAAAGAATTGATGGTTATTGACTCACTTGCGACAAGACCACGAGTTCGAGCAATCGGTGAAACTGGGCTTGATTTCTTTCGCACACCTCCAGAATTACAAGAGCGACAGAAATATTCATTCCGGCGTCATATCGAAATCGCAAAACGTCATAAGAAAGCGCTGGTCATCCACGATCGCGATGCACATCGAGAAGTACTTGATGTACTTAAAGAAGAAGGGGCGCCGGAAATAACAGTTTTTCACTGCTTTTCTGGTGATGAAGCCATGGCTCGCGAATGCATTGAAGCGGGGTATTACTTATCGTTTGCTGGAACGGTAACTTTCAAGAATGCGCCAGAACTTCGAACTGCCGCCGCGCTTTGTCCGCCGGAACTTCTCCTTGTTGAAACTGATTCACCATTTCTCTGCCCGATGCCCAATCGAGGTCTTCTGAATACGCCAGCACAAATTCCTAATACCGTGCGAGCAATTGCTCATGAACGTAATGAAGAACCAGATTATGTCGCTGCGCTATGTAGTAAGAATGCAGAGCGAGTCTTCGGCTCGTTTGAATAATGGCACTATGAGCATTTCACTTCTTGGCGCGAATGAGATTCGTGAATTGGCAAGTTCGCTCGATCTTCGTCCAACAAAAAAACTTGGTCAAAATTTTGTGATCGATAGCAATGTATGCCAAAAAATTGTTCGTACTGCGAATGTCACTCAGAACGATTGTGTTCTAGAAATTGGCCCAGGATTAGGTTCACTTACTCTTGCGATTGCGCAGATTGCAAAGAAAGTAATGGCCGTAGAAATCGATTCTCGACTCGCCTCGCTATTACCTAAGACTCTCACTCGTCATGGCGCTGAGAATGTTCAGGTAATTGCTCGCGATGCCATGGAAATTGATGAGAAGGTTTTTATTGACCTACCGCTACCTGCAACAAAACTAGTCGCGAATCTTCCGTATAACGTATCTGTACCAGTACTTTTACGAGTGCTTGAACTTTTTCCAGCAATCACTTCAGGTGTCGTGATGGTTCAAACAGAAGTAGCGGAACGATTAGCGGCTAGACCGGGAACAAAAATATATGGTGCGCCGAGTGCGAAAGCGGCATGGTGGGCAAATCTTTCATTAGCTGGAAATGTGAGTCGGTCAGTGTTTTGGCCGGTGCCAAATGTGGATTCTTCGTTGGTGACATTTGAACGACATTCACCGTTGGGGGATGAGAGCGCTCGCCGGCTGACATTTGACGTCATTGATGATGCATTTAGCCAACGCCGCAAAATGTTACGCAAAGTTTTGAGTCAGCGATTTGGTGGAAGTGAGGCAACCGAGCGCCATCTTTCAGCAATAGGAATAGATCCCACTTTACGAGGTGAATCATTGGCAATTACTGACTTTTATCGAATTGCGGAATACGCTCGCGGATTATGAACTCGAAGTCGACCACTGTTCGCGTTCCCGGAAAAATTAATTTACAACTCTCAGTTGGTCCATTAAACAAAACTGGTTATCACGATGTCGCTACTGTTTTTCAAGCCGTGTCATTATGCGACGATGTAACTATCCGTGCGACCGAACCTGGAAGTGGCATCACCGTCTCAGTTGTTGGTGAACATACTGAAACGGTGCCGTTAGATAACAAGAATTTGGCGTATAAAGCCGCTGAACTAATGTGTAAAGATTATGGAATCACACCAGATCTATCGATAGCAATTAAAAAATCTATTCCAGTAGCGGGCGGCATGGCTGGTGGTAGCGCTAATGCTGGTGGCGTAATTGTTGGAATTGATTCTCTTTTTAATTTGGGCATTTCACGAAATGAAATGGAGAAAGTGGGGAGTTCATTAGGAAGCGATATTCCATTTACTATTGCGGGCGGAACTGCAATTGGTACTGGTCGTGGCGAGCAAATTACGCCGGCGCTTTCCAGAGGTACGTATTACTGGGTTTTAGCGCTCTCAAGTTCAGGTCTCTCAACACCGGCGGTCTATCAAGAGTGTGACCGATTACGCGATGGTTTAACGGTTGCTGCTCCAGTTGTGAATGGTGCATTGATGCAAGCGCTGACGAGTGGAGATTCTTTTGCTTTAGGTAAAGCTCTTTCTAATGATCTACAAGCTGCAGCATGTTCTCTGAAACCAGCGCTTCGATTAATTCTTGATGTTGGAATGGATTACGGCGCACTGGGTGGCATCGTTTCTGGCTCTGGTCCAACTGTTGCATTTCTCGCAGAGAATGAAGAACACTCTCTCGATTTAGTTGTAGCGCTAACATCAAGTGGCGTTGTGGGAACGATCGTGCAAGCAACAGGACCAGTTGCTGGTGCACGAGTGATCGAACACCACTAAGAGGTAATTATTTTTTAGCTTGAGTTTTTTTACCTTGAGATTTTTTATTAGAGTTACTCGCCATTTGCGGACGAGACTCTAAACTGGAGAGACCATTCCACGCCAAATTAACAATATGCGCAGCAACGACATCACGCGATGGCCAACGAGAATCAAGCCACCATTGTCCCGTCAGCGCAACCATTCCTACCAACATCTGGGAATACATCGGTGCCATCTTGGGATCAAAACCACGAGCGCGGAATTCTTCAACAAATATTCCTTCAACTTGAGTAGCAACATCGCTAATTAAGGTGGCAAAAGAACCGCTCTGTGCTCCCACTGTTGAATCTCTTACCAATATTTGAAAACCATCACTTCGCGTTTCGATGTAAGTAAGGAATGCGATTGCGGCAGCTTCGGCGCGAGCACGTGGGCGACCGGCCTGTAATGAGGATGTAATAAGTGCGAGTAACGCAGCGATTTCACGATCAACGACAACGGCATACAACCCTTCCTTACCGCCAAAATGTTCATAGATCACAGGTTTCGATACATCTGCGGCGGCGGCAATCTCTTCGACCGTTGTTGCTTCAACGCCCTTCTCCGCAAAGATGGCGCGTGAGACTTCGATCAACTGGCTTCGGCGTTCGGCGCTGCTCATGCGCCGTTTCGGCGTTGATTTTTTGCTGGCCGGCATGGTGCAACGATAGAGCTACTGCGGTGGTTAGACGGAAAGAAAAAATACGAGAGAATACGGGTTCCTCCATTGTGTAGTGGCTAGCACATGGGCCTTTGAAGCCCAGGGTCCAGGATCGATACCTGGTGGAGGAGCCATCAGTAGAATTCCATCAAAACGACGGGAGCGCTGTTGAATCGCCTAGATCTTGCAATAGTTCTGGCAGCGGGTGATGGCACCCGGATGAAATCAACAACGGCGAAAGTTCTCCACGCACTCTCGGGACGATCATTAGTGGGACACGTTCTTCATGCAGTTAACGAGACAGAACCGCGCGATATTCGAGTTGTCGTTGGCGCACAACATTCACTGGTCACAGAGCATTTAGCGGAGATCGCACCGCAGGCAAAAACAGTTCTCCAAGAGAAACGAAATGGAACTGGGCACGCGGTTCGTCTCGCACTTCAAACGGGCGAGGTTTCAGGAACAGTACTTGTCACAGCAGGCGACACACCCTTACTTACAGGAACAACGCTCAAGGAACTTCTCGCCGAACATATTGCCGCACAAGCGGTCGCAACAGTTCTTACCGCAGAAGTTCCGGATCCATTTGGTTATGGCCGAATTATTCGTGATGCTCACGACGAATTACTCCAAATTGTGGAAGAGAAAGATGCCTCTCCAGAAATTCGATCCATCGCCGAGATTAACTCGGGCGTCTATCTCTTCGATGCAAAAGCTCTTGTTAACGCGTTAGGAAAAATCACTACACAAAATGCGCAAGGCGAAGAGTATTTAACGGACGTAATTGCCATTATGAAAAATGACGGAAAGAAAGTCATTCCTATTCGCGTCAATAACTACACCGAGATTCTCGGCATTAATGATCGCTCGCAATTGAGCGAATGTGGCCAATTAATGCGCGATCGAATTAATCACGCGCTGATGCTCAGTGGCGTATCAATCATTGATCCGGCCACAACCTGGATCGATGTTCATTGTGAGATTGCACCAAACGTGACTATCTATCCCGGAAGTGCAATTTCCGGAAGAACTGTTATTGAATCGGGCGCTGTCATTGGTCCTCGCACCACATTGAGCGATGCAGTAGTCAAAGCTGGTGCGCAGATTCGAGAATCTTTTGTTACCGGAACCACCGTTGGCGAGAACTCGAATGTTGGCCCCTATACCTACCTCCGAGATGGCAATGAGATTTCTGCAAATACCAAGGTCGGCGCTTTCGTTGAAATGAAAAATTCGGTACTAGGTGAAGGTTCGAAAGTTCCACATCTTTCTTATGTAGGAGATGCCACCATTGGTGAAGGTACAAATATTGGCGCTGCAACAGTCTTTGTTAATTACGATGGCGTGGAAAAACATAAAACGGAGATCGGCGATCACGTGCGAATTGGAAGTGACACGATGTTGGTCGCGCCAGTTTCAATAGGTGATGGTGCTTACACCGCAGCAGGTTCGGTGATAACCGAAGATGTACCGGCAGGCGCGATGGGCGTGGGACGTGCCCGCCAACGAAATATTTTGGGTTGGGTACTGCGAAAACGACCTGGCACAAAATCTGCGGAAATCGCCGCACAGGAAAACGTGGAAAAAAAATAAAAATGATGAAAGGGTGCGGGGCATGAATGAGATCCGACTAAGTTCAGAGAAACGGCTCCGTCTCTTTACTGGTCGTGGCTATCCAGAACTCGCTGAAGAAGTCGCAAGTGAATTAGGAATTCCACTTACACCCACATCTGCATATGACTTTGCCAACGGTGAGATTTTCGTTCGATTCGAAGAGAGCGTTCGAGGTTCTGACGCATTCGTTATTCAAAGCCATTCTGCGCCAGTCAATAAGCAGATCATGGAACAACTGATTATGGTCGATGCGCTCAAGCGTGCATCTGCAAAAAGAATTACTGTAGTTACTCCGTTTTATGGATATGCCCGCCAAGATAAAAAACATCGCGGACGTGAACCAATATCTGCGCGATTGATGGCAGATCTCTTCAAAACCGCTGGCGCAGATCGTTTGATGGTGGTTGATCTCCACACATCACAAATTCAAGGTTTCTTCGATGGCCCAGTTGATCACCTCTTCGCGCTACCACTTCTCGCAAATTATGTAGGTAGCAAAGTTGATCGCTCACGTTTAACCATCGTCTCGCCAGATTCTGGTCGAGTGCGAGTAGCAGAACGTTGGAGCGAACTTCTCGGTGGTGCACAAATTGCGTTTATTCATAAGACGCGAGATCCACGTGTTCCTAATGAAGCGACGGTTGGTCGCGTTGTTGGTGAAGTTGAAGGACGTACCTGCGTAGTTATCGATGACATGATTGATACCGCCGGAACTATTACGAAAGCAGTGGATTCACTTCTTGATGCGGGAGCAACCGAAGTAATAATTGCAGCAACACATGCAGTCTTCTCTGGACCCGCGGCAGAACGTCTCCGTAACTCGAAAGTGAAAGAAGTTGTTGTCACGAATACTCTGCCGATTCCGGAAGAGAGTCGATTCGATAATCTCACTGTGCTCTCAATCGCGCCGCTATTAGCGCGAGCGATCCGAGAAGTCTTTGAAGATGGTTCGGTGACGAGCCTCTTCGACGGTCATAGTTAATTTCTCCGCTCAAAATTGCCAGAACGAATACGTTGCGGCTAACCTGACGCCTGTTCCGGCGAGGGACCACAGTCCGTAATCGACGTATAAGGAGTAAGTCATGGCAGAAATTTCAATCAAGGGCACGATGCGCACCGAATTCGGTAAAGGCGCCGCCCGAAAAACACGACGCGAAGGTTTAGTACCAGCCGTTATCTACGGTCATGGTGAAACCCCAACTCATATTTCATTGCCAGCTCGTGAAGTTGGCGTTGCAATTAAAACCGCAAACGTTCTTCTTGATATTGATTTAGGTTCAAAGACTGAACTCACACTTCCAAAATCAATCGTTCGTAACGCACTTAAGGGAAATATCGAACATATCGATCTCGTTATCGTTCGACGCGGTGAGCGAGTGAAGGTTCAAGTTCCAGTGCATGCATCTGGTGACTTTGATCGTGAAGGTATTCTCGAGCACGTTCACAACACCATCGAAGTGGAAGCACCAGTTACAGCGATTCCAGAATTCCTTGCACTTGATATCACTGGCCTTGCTGCCGGTGATTCCAAATACGCCGCAGATGTACAACTTCCTGAAGGCATCACACTTGTTAGTGATCCAAAGATGGTCGTTATTCACCTCTCCGTACGTGCCGCTGTTGAAGAAGTTGTCGCTGCCGCTGCGCCTGCTGAAGGCGAAGCTGCTGCTGCAACAGATGGCGCAACACCAGCTGCTGGTGAAGCAAAGGAAGAGAAGAAGTAATCACGTAGCCTTGCGCTATGCGTTGGCTTGTTGTTGGTCTTGGTAATCCAGGAACAGAGTACGAGTCAACACGCCACAATATTGGTGCAATGGTTGTTGAAAAGATTGCTGCTTCTTCCGGAGTGAAATTCACATCTCATAAAACGCAATCCCAGATTGCTGAGATTAAACGCGGCCTTGGCATTGATCAACCAACTTTTCTCCTTGCTCGACCAAACTCCTATATGAATGACTCCGGGAGCGCTGTTGCTGGGCTTTCTCAATACTTTGATATTCCGGCCGAACGTGTCATTGCGCTACACGATGAACTCGATATTCCGTTCGCTGCCATTCGAGTCAAATGTGGTGGTGGCGACAACGGCCATAACGGGCTTAAAAGTATTACGCAATCACTAGGAACAAATAATTATTTTCGCATTCGACTTGGGGTGGGACGTCCGCCAGGGCAGCAAGATCCAGGTGATTTTGTGTTAAAGAAATTTAACAGCGTAGAGAAAAAGGAGATCGATCTCTTTCTTTCGCGCGCAGAAGATGCGATTGACTCCCTTGTCACTAAAGGTTTAGAGCGAACACAGCAGGATTTCAATTCGTAAAAGTTCTTTTCATAAGTAACGAGCGCTCGCGATAGAATTTCGGAGTAAGCCCCCGTCCCTTGGACGTTGGGGCTAATTGACGTTGGACTAGTTGACGTTGGGCTAGTGGAAGAGTGGAGGGCGAAATGAGAGCACTCAATGAAGTTCTT
>CAXBQM010000033.1:0-13034 GCA_963978235.1 uncultured bacterium
GTTAATTCACTGACAAATAATGGCGGCGTCTATCCCATTCCACTATTAGTTTTTGCTGCTTTCCAATTAATGTTCGCAATCATTACTCCTGCACTAATTTCTGGTGCCATCGCTGATCGAGCGAAATTTTTCTCATGGGGAATATTTGTTGCGCTCTGGTCAACGATTGTTTATTTTCCCGTCGCACACTGGGTATTTGCATTTGGAAATAAAGTTGGCGACTCGATTACCGGAGCCGGTTTTCTTGCCGCTAGAGGTGTTGAAGATTTTGCCGGCGGAACTGCGGTACACATCAATGCTGGCGCTGCCGGTTTAGCACTTGCCATTGTTCTTGGTAGAAGAGTGGGTTGGCGAAAAGAAGCGATGCGACCACATTCGCTGCCACTTGTTTTACTTGGTGCCGGGTTATTGTGGTTTGGTTGGTTTGGCTTTAATGCTGGTTCTGCGCTCGGTGCCAATGGCATCGCCGCACTGGCATTGATGAATACGCAAGTCGCAACAGCTGCTGCGCTCATTGGTTGGTTACTTGCAGAGCGATTACGAGATGGCCATCCCACTTCACTTGGCGCTGCATCGGGTGCAGTTGCAGGGCTCGTTGCGATCACACCAGCCTGCGCTTTCGTTGCACCATGGGCTGCAGTTGTTATCGGATTCCTTGCCGGAATTTTCTGTGCGATGGCGGTTGGAATTAAATATCGATTTAATTTCGATGATTCGCTTGATGTGGTCGGCGTTCATTTTGTTGGTGGCGTATGGGGATGTCTCTCCATTGGCTTCTTTGGCTCGAGCGCAGTAAATAGTCTGGGACTTAATGGCATCTTTTACGGCGGAGGTAGTGCCTTGCTTGGGAAACAAGCTCTTGGAGTTCTCCTTGTTGCTGGCTACTCATTTGTCGTAACGCTCATTCTCGGATTTATCATTGAAAAGACAATTGGTTTTAGAGTGAAACCAGAAGTAGAAATATCTGGCATTGATCTCAAAGAACATGCTGAATCTGCTTACGAACTTGCACCATCTACACGAGGAGGTTTCTCATCATGAAACTTGTTACGGCAATTCTTAAACCATTCAAATTAGATGATGTGAAGAGCGCGCTACAGGCGTATGGAATCAATGGTATGACTGTCTCCGAAGCAAGTGGTTTTGGCAGACAGAAAGGTCATACCGAGGTTTATCGCGGTGCCGAATACACCATTGATCTCGTGCCAAAAATTCGACTTGAAGTTCTTGTCGATAGCAGTGAAGTCGATGCAGTAATCGATGTCATCGTTAAAGCTGCATCAACCGGTGCTATCGGAGATGGCAAAGTTTGGGCGACTCCCGTTGATCAAGTTGTTCGAGTGCGAACAGGTGAACGAGGCACGGACGCAATTTAGTGGCGACACGTCAGCGAAGAGATCGGTCCGACTCCGTCGATAAAGAGTTAACCGATCTCTTTCGCGTTGCATTAGAGAGTAATAATGCGGTCGGCAAAGAGATTGCTCTCATCGCCGTTGGTGGATATGGCCGAGCAGAACTATCGCCCGGATCTGATTTAGATATTGTCATTTTGCATGGTGGCGCTATTGAAGGGCTAGCAGAGATTGTCAATGCATTTCTCTATCCCTTATGGGATAGTGGCCGCGCCATTGATCATTCAGTGCGCAATCTTTCCGAGATGAAGTCGGTAATCGCGAGCGATCTCAAAGTTGCTCTGGGTGCGCTCAATGCCCGTTATATTGCGGGAAATCAAAGCTTTGCAGACCGCGCCGTTACAGATATTTCAACTCAAGCAAAGAAGAGAATGCCAAGTTTTCTTCCGGAATTGCGGGTAATGACTCAAGACCGTCATCAACGACAGGGCGAATTGGCCTATTTGCTTGAGCCTGATTTAAAAGAAGCGCGCGGTGGTTTGCGAGATGTGACGTTAATTAGAGCGATCTCAGATTGCACCGATATCACGGTGCCATTAGATCGTGTGGCAAGTGCTGAAAGTTCGTTACTCAATATTAGAGATGCTCTTCATGAAGTGAGTGGCAGGAATAAAGATCAACTCTTCTTTGTAGAACAAGACAAAGTGGCAGATCTTTTAAAATTTACCAATGCTGATGAATTGATGGCTGAAGTCGCTCGTTCTGCACGGACCATTGATTTTGTGCTGGAATTGATGTGGCATCAAAGTGATCATCAGAAAGGTAAGAATTTTCTTAAGTTCAAGAAAACCAAAGCTAAGTCGTTGGAGTTAGGTTTGGCTTTAGAATCTAACGAAGTTGTCATCACCGATTCTTTTAAT
Source organism: uncultured bacterium (assembly GCA_963978235.1). Lineage (GTDB taxonomy): Bacteria > Actinomycetota > Actinomycetes > Nanopelagicales > Nanopelagicaceae > UBA7398. Next base: position 2,273 of record CAXBQM010000033.1, read on the forward strand.
ATCGCAGATGATCCCGTCATTGGGCTACGTGCAGCAGCAACTGCAGCGCAACTTGGTGTTCCACTCTCGCTTGGCTCTTGTGAACGGCTGGCACGGGAAATGGTTGATCTTCCGACGCCGTGGCCAAAAACTGCTCGAGCAGAGTTAGTAAGACTTATAGGCGCGGGGGCTGCCATGGTGCGCGTCTGGGAAGCGCTTGAACAAGAAGGCGTCATCAGCAGAATATTTCCGGAATGGAACCATCTTCGCTCGCTACCGCAACGAAATGTGTTGCATCGACATACCGTTGATAGACATATGGTGGAGACAGCAGTAAAAGCAGCGGCACTCACACGTTCGGTACATCGCCCCGATCTCCTTCTTATCGCAGCGCTCTTTCACGATTTAGGAAAAGGATTTGCAGAACGAGATCATTCTGATTACGGCGCAGAATTAATGGCGCCGCTTGCAGTGCGACTTGGATTTGCCGATGATGACGTGAATATTTTGACGCTATTGGTCAAACATCACCTTCTGCTATCGGCGACCGCCACACGTCGAGATCTTGATGATCCTGCCACCATTTCAACAGTCACATCTGCAATTCCAGATGCTCAGACGCTCGAACTTCTCCACGCACTTTCGATAGCTGATGGTGAAGCAACCGGAAAAGCTGCATGGAGCGATTGGAAGGCCACACTCGTTTCATCATTAGTCCATCGTTGCCAAGCGGCCATGTCTGGAATTCTGCCGGCGCAACAACGAGAACTCAGTAGTGAAGATATTGCCCGTGCTGAATCGGGAGAGTTGCATGTTGCACTTCGAACCGGTGATGGAGATTTCATCATCGACATTGTGATTCCAGATCGCACTGGCGTTCTTGCATTAGTAGCAGGCGTATTAAGCGCCGCTCGTTGCAATGTTCGATCAGCGCGTACGCGTTCCTATGCACAGTCAGCGGTGATGACGTGGAATGTCGTTGTTGATGAACATCTCACGCCACCTTCAGAAGCTGATTTAAAGGCGCTATTAACTGATGCGCTCAATGGCAAGTTGGATATCCAATCTCGGATTGCCGAGCGAATAAGAAATTTCCGCCTGCTGCCTGGAATTCCAGTTCCACCACCAATGGTTGAAGTCTTAAACGATGCCGCCACTGGTGCGACCGTGGTTGAAGTTCGAATGCACGATCGACCTGGCCTGCTTTACACGATTGCCTCTGCGGTTACAGCGACGAAAGTGGAAATCAAGGCTGCGATTGTGTCGACACTGGGAGCCGAAGCGCTCGATAGTTTGTATATCACTGAACTCAACGGAGCTGCGTTAAGCAGTGAGCGTGCGCAATCGATTGCGAAAGAGTTACAAGAAAAACTTCAGTAACATTCCGCCCATGTTTGAATCGCTCTCTAGCAAGTTTTCGAGCGCGCTCTCTGCGCTACGAAATCGCGGTCGCATTGCACCTGGCGATATCGACGAAATGGCTACGGAGATTCGTGCAGCGCTGCTTGACGCCGATGTCTCATTGGCAGTTGCAGAACATTTTGTCGCCACAATTTCGGCTCGTGCACATGAGGCGCTTCCTACTGTGCGGCAGAGTACTAATCCATCTCAAGCAATATTTGAGATCGTTAATCAAGAACTTATTGCGATACTCGGTGGCCAAGCGCGTCGAGTTCGATTTGCGAAGAGCCCTCCAACAGTCATTATGTTGGCCGGTTTACAAGGATCGGGTAAGACGACGCTCGCTGGAAAATTAGCGCGGTATTTTGCAAGCCAAGGAAACACACCTCTGCTTGTTGCGGCAGATTTACAACGCCCTAATGCAGTGACGCAATTGCAAGTAGTGGGAGAGCAAGCCGGTGTGCCAGTTTTTGCACCGGAACCAGGCAACGGTGTTGGTAATCCCGTCAAAGTTTCACAAGCTGGTCTGGAGTTTGCCAAATCAAAACTCCATAACATAGTAATTGTTGATACTGCAGGACGATTAGGCATTGACCAAGAGTTGATGCAAGAGGCCTCAAATATTCGAAACGCAATCTCGCCCGATGAAGTGATTTTTGTTGTTGATGCGATGATTGGCCAAGATGCAGTTCGTACCGCACAAGCATTTCTTAATGGCGTGGGATTTGATGCAGTCGCCCTGACAAAACTTGATGGTGATGCTCGCGGTGGCGCTGCGCTTTCAATTGCGCACGTTACGCAACGACCAATTATGTTTGCGTCAACCGGTGAGAAAATAACAGACTTTGATCTCTTCTATCCCGATCGAATGGCTTCTCGAATCCTCGGAATGGGCGATATCGCAACCCTTGCTGAACAAGCGAAGGCAGCATTTGATACCAGTTCAAGTGAGAAATTCGAAAAGAAATTTGCCGAAGGTGAAGATTTCACGTTGGAAGATTTTCTGGAGCAGATGCAAGCGATGAAAAAAATGGGTTCCATGTCAAAATTGTTAGGAATGTTGCCCGGCGCAAATAGTGGTGCGATGAAGAAACAACTAGAGAGCTTTGATGAGAGTGAGATGGTGCGGACACAAGCGATTATTCAATCGATGACTCCGAGCGAACGAACTAATCCAAAGATCTTAAATGGTTCGCGCCGCGCTCGAATTGCACTGGGAAGTGGTCGTTCCGTTAAAGAAGTGAATACCCTCGTTGATAGATTTTCAGCCGCGCAAAAAGCGATGAAGCAATTACGCAATGGCGGAGTGCCAGCAGGGTTACCAGCCGGATTGCCTGGGATGCCACCGATTCCGAGAGGTGGGGGCTTTAAACAGCCACATCAGAATCAGAAGAAGAAGTCCCGATCTGGAAATCCAGCGAAGCGAGCGGCTGAAGAGGGGCGCTAACCTCAGTTTGGGCATTCCTGCCGCGCATGGCAAGATTTGCCTCCTGAACAAGAGCCCTCTACCTCTTGTTCTACCACCCAGAATAGGTCTACTCGTTTGAATTCCTACTCAAACGTGTTGTATCTGTTCGACTACATATCAAGGAGAAACCCTTCGTGGGCGTAAAGATTCGATTGATGCGTCTCGGCAAGATTCGCACACCTCATTTCCGTATTGTTGTTACTGATTCTCGTAAAGCGCGTAATGGACTATCTATTGAAGAGATTGGTCGTTACTCGCCAGCGCAAGAACCATCACTGATTGAAGTGAAGTCAGATCGTGCACAACATTGGTTAAAAGTCGGCGCACTTCCAACTCCAGCTGTAGAGGCGTTATTTAAAGTCACTGGTGATTGGCAGAAATTTAAAGGGCTTCCTGGTTCAGAAGGAACTCTGAAGAAAGCAGCGCCAAAGGAAGATAAGCGGATTGCATATGAAGCTGCAGTAAAAGCAGCAGCAAATGAACCAAAAGATGGCGCAACAACAATGAAGAAGAAGGCAGCGGAGAAACTTGCTGCAAAGAGCGCTCCTGCAGAAGCAGAAGCTCCAGCCGATGTTGTTGAGTCAGCAGTTTCAGAAGAGGCCGTTTCACCAGAAGTTGTTGCAGAAGAAGCAGTAGCAGTTGAAGCAGTTGCAGAAGCAACTCCAGAAGCGGCAGCTGAATAACGATGATTGACGAAGCGCTCGAGCACCTCGTCAAGGGCATTGTCGATAACCCAGAAGAGGTTGTTATCTCTGAAAAAGAACATCGTCGCGGAACTACGTTAGAAGTTCGCGTGCATCCAGAAGATATCGGCAAAGTAATCGGACGAAATGGTCGTACCGCAAAAGCGTTGCGAACTGTTGTCTCTGCGATTGCAGGACGAAGCGTTCGAGTTGATCTCATCGAGGCTGACGAGGCGAGATAAATGCTCCTCGTCGTCGGCCGAATTGGTCGCGCACATGGAGTTCGTGGTGAAGCCACAATTGAAGTTCGAACCGATGATCCGGATGCGCGATTTCCCGTGGGCGCTTCATTGCAGACCGATCCCGCCGAAAAAGGCCCATTAACAATCGTTTCTGGCCGAGTTCATAACGGAATCCTGCTTTTAGGTTTTGCCGGAATTACCGATAGAACCGCCGTCGAAAAACTTCGCAACACTCTGCTCCTTGCCGAGGTTGATATTGATGCGGAAAGTTCAGACGATCTCTATCACATCGCCCAGATAAAAGGTTGTTCTGTTTTCCTTGAAAATGGAACAGAAGTTGGCGTGGTCACGGATGTGTTAGAGCTCCCGGCACAAGATACTTTGGTCATTGAGACTTCATCAGGAGAGAAACTAGTTCCGTTCGTGACCACTATGGTCCCCACTATCGATATTAAAAATAAGAAGCTAGTTATTTCGCCACCTGAAGGTCTGCTATGAAAATCTCAGCTATTTCAATTTTTCCAGAGTACTTTCAACCGCTTCAACTTTCATTAATAGGTAAAGCACAAGCGAATTCATTGGTGGAATTAGAAGTGAAAGATCTTCGACAGTTCACACACGATCCTCATCGAACAGTTGATGACACTCCTTACGGTGGAGGCGCGGGCATGGTCATGAAACCCGAACCATGGGGAGAAGCACTTGATGCAACTCTTACTGACGGCTGTGATCTGATTATCTTGACGCCAGCTGGAGAGCGTTTTAGTCAACGTATCGCAGAAAAGTTTTCACATTCACCACATTTGGTCTTTGCATGTGGTCGCTATGAGGGGATTGATGCCAGAGTTACTGAGTACTATCAATTAGATCAACGATTCCGAGTTCATGAAATTTCAATTGGTGATTACGTTTTAAATGGTGGCGAAGTTGCGGCGTTGGCCATCATCGAATCGGTAGTGCGCCTCATCCCGGGCGTTATCGGCAATCCCGAATCGCTGATTGAGGAATCACATGCTCGTGAGGGAGTTGTTGAATATCCCACGTATACAAAACCCGCTGAGTGGCGTGGCTTGAAAGTTCCCGATGTCCTCAGCTCTGGAAACCATGGCGCAATTGCAGCCTGGCGAAAGAGCGCGGCAGAAGCGAGATCTCAACACGCACAGCCTGAGTAGACCTTAAAGTTACGGTGCCGTAACCTACGATTGCGTAAGTTACGGAGAGGCGAGCGATGTCCGATATTTCAATCCAATCGCGGTTACTGCGCGATTTGGAACCGGTGGTTGCCAAAGAACTCGAACGACATCTTGCTACCCAAAAAGATTGGTATCCGCACGAGTATGTGCCGTGGAGTGAAGGGCGAACATTTGCTGGCCCACTTAACGGCGATGCGTGGGAAGCGAAAGATTCAAAACTTTCATCAATAGCGCAAGACTCACTCGTTCTTAATCTTCTGACCGAAGATAATTTGCCAAGTTATCACACCGAAATCACGCTCTCCATGTCACAAGATGGTGCATGGAATAACTGGATTAATCGATGGACTGCTGAAGAAGCGCGCCATGGCATTGTGATGCGCGATTATTTAATGGCGACACGAGGCGTGGATCCACATGAATTAGAAGATCTACGAATGGCACATATGCAGATTGGCTATAAAACGCCATATGAAAATGACATGTTACATACCGTCTCGTATGTCACTTTCCAAGAATTAGCTACTCGAATCTCGCATCGAAATACCGGAAAAATTTCCAACGATCCCATATGCGAACAGATGTTGGCTCGTGTTGCACTCGATGAAAACCTCCATATGCTCTTTTATCGCAACACATTAGGTGCCGCCCTAGATCTTGAACCGAACGCTGCCATGCGCGCCATCGCCGACGTCTTGGTACATTTCAAAATGCCTGGACATGAAATGCCTGGATTTGGCAGAAAATCAGTACAGATTGCGCTTGCTGGAATTTATGATTTGCCGCAACATCTTGAAGATGTGGTTGCGCCAGTCCTTCGCGCATGGAAGATATTTGAACGAGAAGATTTCACCGGGGATGGCGCGGCAGCGCGAGATGAATTGGCAGCATTTCTTGCTTCATCGAATGCCGATGCCGCCAAATTCATTGAAAAACGCGATGCCCACTTTGATCGCCTGATACAGCGGGGCCAAGAACCGATACGCCTGAGTTGAGTGGGGAATAATCCCGACACGCCGAAGGTTGGTATGGCAGTAACAGACGTAATGGGGCATATTCCGCCCGTGCCGCAACCGCGGTAGTCAATCCGAAGCAAAAGTAAGAGCAAGATTATTAGTAAGAACGAGAGAAGAAAGGTGGTGAGAGATCGATGGCAACAGATTATGACTCCCCGAGAAAAACCGATGAAGAGCTTCACGAAGAGTCCCTTGAAGAGTTAAAAGCACGACGTGCCGATGCGCAATCTGGACAAGTAGATGTTGATGAGGAAGAAGCGGCCGAGACTCTTGAACTACCTGGCGCAGATCTCTCTGGCGAAGAGCTAGCGGTGCGCGTTGTCCCTAAACAAGAGAATGAATTTACCTGCTCCCGTTGTTTCTTAGTGCATCACTCATCCCAATTATCACGAGGTGAAGGCGCTAAAGCTATCTGTAAAGATTGCGCGTAATAACTTCTTTAAGAAGCGCTCCGTTTTTTGTGGAGATTAACCAATAAGGCGTGGGATCCATCGGATCCATGACGTCAATCTTGATACCGGTCTTTACCCAAAATCTCAGAGCTAAATGCGCACTTGGCTTAGCATCTCGTGTTCGAAGGAGCGACATCTGTCGTGAGTCGAGAACGGTGACATCTTTAATGTACTGCAAAGGAAGTTGAGCGCGATCTACATGCAGCATGACTTTATTTGGAGTGGCGTGAAGAGCAATGACCAACGTATTGCGCACTGACCAGAATGAGATCAGAGAGAATTGCAGAAGTGTTGCAATCGCTGCTGCGAAATTTCCCAGCGCAGCCCAGATAGAAAATGAAATAGTTGCGCAGAGCGCGAGATAAATAGACCACACGGTAAATGGCCAACGTAGTTTCTCCTGAAAATTTGGTTTCTCAAGAGAAAACTCTTCTCGTTGCGCCATGCGCCGACGCTACTTGATTTTCTGGGTAATCGTTTTCTGGGGAATAGTTTGCGTGGAGTAAAGTGCGGGTATGAGTCGAGTTCCCAGCACGGTTCCGCCAGAAGGTGCAGTGATACCGCCTCGACATCCGCAGGCACCAACACCTGGTAGCCAGATTCCATCGCACTTTGGCCATTGCTTCGGTTGCGGCGAACTCCATCCCACCGGTCTACATCTCAAAGCGATCGCTGGCGAAGGTATGGATATCACCGCCACTTTTACCGTGACTGAAAATCATCAAGGCGCTCCTGGTTTAGCTCATGGTGGCTTGCTCTCGCTTGCCTTTGATGAAGCGCTTGGAAAATTGATGTGGTTGCTCCGTGCACCAGCTGTGACTGCGCGCCTTGAGACCGATTTTCTCAAGCCAGTTCCTATGGGTTCAGTGCTTCATATCTCTGCCCGAATTGTTGGGCAAGTAAGTCGGAAAGTTTATGCAGTAGCAGAAGGTCGGTTAAATTCTCCAGACGGACCGCTCGCAGTGCGTGCCGCAAGTTTGTATGTCATTGTGCCAATGGCGCACTTCCTTAACAATGCACCGAAAGAGTATTTAGATACGATTGCAAAGCGTCCAGAAATATTGGAATTTGTTGATCCTGAATTTGAAATTAATCCATGAACGTTCTTATTACTCGGCTCGATCCTGATCTACCTCTGCCACATTACGCTAAACCCGGCGATGCTGGCGCAGATGTCTATTCTCGAATTGATTATGAACTTAAAGCCGGTGAACGTGCGCTCATTCCGACTGGGATTGCCATCGCGTTACCTGATGGGTATGTCGCATTAATGCATCCGCGATCTGGGTTAGCAATTAAGAATGGAATTTCGATGGTGAATACACCCGGCACCATCGATGCCGGTTTTCGAGGCGAACTACAAGTGATCTTAATTAATCACGACCTGACTGAAACATTTGTGATCAAACGTGGCGATCGAATCGCCCAAATAGTTTTTCAAAAAGTTGAGCGGGCAGAATTTGTCGAAGTGGAATCACTTCCAGGTTCTGGCCGTGCTCACGGCGGATTTGGCTCAACGGGTTCATAATGGAAAGTTCAGATAAAGCGAAGATTCTTGCCGCTTTTGGTGGCGTAAAAGGCCTCTTTGATTCTGGAATTCCGTCACTTATTTTTCTCATCCTCTTTAATGTCACGCATGATCTGGCTCGCTCCGCGCAATGGTCACTCGGTTTTGCAGCGCTCATTGCGCTCTATCGATTGGTAAAGCGAGAGACCTTACAAAATGCGCTTTCAGGAGTCTTTGGCGTAGCAATCTGTTATTGGTTCTCTCGATCAACCGGCAAAGCCGAAGATTTCTATTTACCTGGTCTGATCACCAATCTTGTTTACGCCATTGCGTATTCACTTTCAATCGTTATTGGCTGGCCCATCGTCGGAGTAGTTCTTGGACCATTGCTAGGAGAGAATTTTCTTTGGCGAAAGAATCCAGCGCGGAAACGAATTTATACTCGAGCCAGCGCGCTCTGGGTTGGGATGTTTCTCGCTCGATTGCTTGTGCAATATCCGCTCTATAAAACGGGAAACCTTAATTTGTTAGGAACAGCGCGAGTAATAATGGGCTATCCGCTCTTCATCGCTACTGCGTGGGGAACGTACTTGATTGTAAAAACGGTTCCTAAAGTAACTCCAGAAGAGTAATTTAAAGAGTAATAAAGCAATCTTTTATTTTTGCTTCGGCTTCTGGCGTTGCAACGAAAATCAGCTCATCGCCCGATGAGAAAACATCGTATCCGTGTGGTGTGATGACCATGCCATCGCGGACAATGGCAGAGAGCGCAGATCCATCAGGTAGTGAAACTTCACTTACTGTTTTGCCTACGCACTTTGAGTTATCTGGAAGTGTTAATTCAACGAGATTTGCTTTTCCAGTTCTAAAGGAGAAGAGCCGCACGACATCTCCAACTGTTACTGCTTCTTCTACGAGAGCGGCAATAATTCGCGGCGTTGAAACCGCAACATCGATACCCCAGGAAGAGTTAAAGAGCCATTCATTCTTAGGATGTTTAATTCGAGCAACAACTCGAGGAACTCCGTACTCTGATTTTGCAAGGAGTGAGGAGACGAGATTGACTTTGTCATCGCCGGTTGCGGCGACCATGACGTGGCAGGTATCAAGGCCGGCTTTGCTTAACGAAGAAATTTCACAGGCGTCGGCGAGCAGCCACTCAGCGTCGGGCACGCTCTCCATTTTTAGCGCTTTTGGATCCTTATCAATTAAGAGAACTTGATGGCCATTTGAGAGAAGTTCGCGCGCAATGGCTCGACCGACGTTTCCCGCACCTGCGATGGCGACTCTCATTCTGACTCCGGTGCTCGCGATAGCGTGGCTTCAACAGCGGCTAAATCTTTCTCCGCAACCATTACGTGGATGAGATCGCCTTCTTGGAGAACGGTATGTTCATTGGGAATGACGCCAGAACCTAATCGAGTAAGAAATGCCACTCGCGCTGGCGTGCACTTTTCAATAAGAGTTATTGGTTTGCCATACCACTCTCGCGAAACAAAAATCTCACAGAGTTGAACCGCACCAGATGGATCTCGCCACTCAGACGCTTTTCCTTGGGGAGTAAGTCGACGCATAATTTGGTCAGTTGTCCACGAGACAGTGGCAACAGTTGGGATACCAAGTCGTTGATAAATTTCGGCGCGACGTGGATCATAAATACGGGCAACAACATTCTGCACACCATATGTTTCGCGAGCAACGCGCGCTGCCAAGATATTTGAGTTATCGCCATTTGAAACGGCAGCGAATGCTTCTGCTTTTTCAATTCCCGCTTCAATAAGGGTATCTCGGTCAAAACCAACACCCGTTACCGTCTTGCCATTGAAATCACTACCAAGCCGACGGAATGCTTCTCGCTCTTGGTCAATAACTGCGACTGAATGTCCCAGCGCTTGTAATTCATTTGCCAAAGTTGATCCGACGCGGCCACAACCCATGATGACGACGTGCATGGGGTTCACTTTACTCTCTGAATACGCAGAGTATGACATTTGCGCTCATTTACACATAAGGTCACCACATGAATATCGGCGATCGAGTATCGGTAGAGATTGGACCGATTGCACACGGTGGACATTGCGTTGCACGTCATGAGGGCCAAGTTATTTTTGTTCGCCATGCGATTCCAGGTGAGCGTGTACTCGTAGAAATTACCGAGAAAACCTCGAAATTTCTCCGCGGAAATGCGGTCGAAATTTTAGAGAGTTCGCCATATCGAGTTCAACCGCTCTGCACCTATGCACGGTGGGATGGATGTGGTGGCTGCGATTTTCAACATATCAAACTTGAATATCAGCGCGAACTCAAAACCCAGATTATCAAAGAACAATTTCAACGCATTGCGAAGAAAGAAATCTCCTGTCCAATCGAAGCAGTGGAGCCAGCGGATGGGTTGCATTGGCGAACACGGATGGATTTCACAGTTTCTGAGAATCGAAAATTAGCGCTCTTTAAAGCCAGAAGTCACGATGTTATTGAAATTGACTCGTGCGCTATTGCGGATTCGCGGATGAACATCAGTGAGATAAATTCCCAAAAACTTCCACGAGGATCGAAAGTTGATGTCGCTATTTCCAGAAGTGGGAAACAATCGATTGCTATTGAAAATCGAGAGAACTTTGAATTAATTGATGAAGGTATCGATCAGGTTTTGTCGGTATCGCCACAATCTTTTTGGCAGAGCCATATCAGCGCCCCACGCACATTAGTTGATGCAGTGGCTAACTTTTCCGATATTCAAGCGGGCGATCATGTCTTTGATTTGTATGGCGGGGTAGGACTTTTTACTTCCGATGCAGTCAAGCGAGTTGGAGTTGCTGGT
>CAXBQM010000034.1:0-12797 GCA_963978235.1 uncultured bacterium
GTCGATCCAAATTGAGAAATTTCATAAATCTTTTCACATACAGCGATTGCTTCATCAGACATCCCTGCACCTTCTTGTCCAAAGAAAAGCACACACCGAAGTGGAAGTTGAGCTTTCTCTAATGGCAAAGAACCAGGCACATTATCGATGCCAATAATCGGACAAGAATTCTCCATACTCCATTGTTGGAATTCTGTGACTGATGCATGATGAATAACGTGAAGGTATCTGTCGGTTACCATTGCCCCACGACGATTCCAATCACGTTTACCAACAATGTGAACGCTCGAGACATTAAAAGCGTTAGCAGTACGAACAACCGATCCAATATTGAGATCATGTTGCCAATTCTCGATTGCAATACTTAATGGATGACGTTTGGTATCGAGATCAGCAACAATCGCTTCGACTTTCCAATAGCGATATTTATCCAACACATTCCGTCGATCACCATTCTCAAGTAATTCTGGATCGTAATGATCACCGCTAGGCCACGGTTTATCGTGTGGACCAACTCCGACTACAGGAAAGAATTCACCTGGTCCAATTACCGGAGGATTACTCATAGTTGAGTACTTTACAGAGGTGAAACCTCAGCCTTCGAATTCATGGCTTCCACTCTATTGTGCATTGGGAGTTGTATGGGGTTGTTCATTTATTTTCATCAAATTAGGTTTGGAATTCCTCACACCATTCGGGGTAGCTTTTGGCAGATGTTTACTCGGCGCTTTGACGTTAATTGTCATCGTTCTCTCTCGTAAACTCAATTTCCCACGTCAATTAAAAATTTGGTTACATCTTTGGTTTGTCTCGTTTCTGCTCAATTCAATTCCGGGCGTGCTCTTCGCGCTTGCAGAAACAAAAGTGACTTCAATTTTGGCTGGAATTCTCAACGCAACGACACCGCTAATGACTATTGCTGTCATCTTCTTAGCATTTCGTGAAGAAAAGCCGAAGGCTCATCACATAGTCGGACTAGTTGTCGGAGCAGCAGGAGTATTTGTCGTACTCGGAGCGTGGGAAGGAATTGGAAGTAATCCGTTATGGGCAGTGGGAGTACTTCTGATTGCCACATTGGGATATGGAATTTCATTTCCGTACTCTCGAAAGTTCATCATTCCACTGAAACTTGAACCGGAAGTAGCAGCTGCCACGCAATTGATTCTGGCAACCGTAACACTCCTGCCGTTCTTTATCGTTGATGGATATGAGCAGAGCAATCCGCGAACGTCAGCAATTATTGCGATGGCCGCTCTAGGAATCTTTGGAAGCGGTTTTGCCTACATTTGGAATTTTAGAATTATTGAACGTGCGGGAAGTGCGATTGCGAGCACGGTAACTTATGTAACACCTGTAGTAGCAGTGATTGTTGGAATACTTTTCCTAGGAGAAAATTTGAAATGGTTTGAACCATTAGGCGGATTAATCGTTCTTTTAGGTGCAGCAATTTCACAAGGTCGATTAAATGTTCTACTCAAACGGGCATAAGGCGGAATATCCGTGAAAATACCTAGAATTATTGCGATTCTTTTACTCTCAACAGGAATAGTCGCTAGTTCCGCTAGCGCCAATGAAGTTCAAGTCACCTCACCACAGCTCCCACAAAAATTCTTTTCCTATGCAACATCTTCGAAATTAGCGAAGCCGGGGATATTGATTGTTGATCCAAATAGCAAGACTGATCTTTATAACGTCAGTGGCGACCAAGCGCATATTCCAGCCTCGGTATTCAAATTAGTATCGACATTTACCGCACTCAATGTTTTAACGGCAGAACGAAAGTTTGCGACTGCAGTTTTTGCAACAACGAAGAACCGAACCATTGTTATTCAAGGCTCGCGCGATCCTTGGCTCACTTCAACTCTTGATCTCGCAAAGAAGAATGGGCAGGTCTATTTACCTGGCCTCATCGCAAAGTCAAAACCAATGCCATCTACTATCGAATATTCGGGCTTGTTTGCCAACGATATTAAGGATCTCAAATCTTATTTCAGCAAACGCCACTTAAAAGTAACTTTAAAAAGCGTTACAGCAGAGCAAGCTCAAGCAGATTCAACCGATTTGATTACGAGCGCAGAATCAGTTCCGGTTTTTGATATGGTCAAATTTGCTGTTCTATGGAGTGATAATCAATTAGCGGATCGACTCGTGCGCGAAGCAGCACGGCACGAAAACTTACTTACAGACCAAGCGGGTCTGCAAAAAGTCGTGGAAACTTCATTGCGAGCTTACGGAATCTCAACAGAAAAAATGTTTGTAGTCGATGGTGCAGGCTTAGCGAAAGAGAATATGGTTACGCCACGAACCATCACCCAGGTTTTAACAGTTATTAGAAATAATCCAAATTTTCAGGCAATTTATCAAGGACTCCCAGTATCAGGTGAAACAGGGACGTTAAAGAACAGATTTATTACAACGGGCACAAATGCGATTGGCTTAGTAAGAGCAAAAACAGGGTGGTTAAACAGCGTAGTAAGTCTTGCCGGCTACGTAACATCAGGTAAGAACGAGTACGTATTTGCCATCATCGCTGATGGAATTACCCCGGGCTTCAAATACCGTAATCGAGCGCGTGAAACTATCTACTCTCTTTTAGAAACAATTGCAGCGCCAGCAAACTAAATGCGATTAGCTAAATATTATCGAAAACTTTTATTGCGCCAAGATAACAAGCAACCCAGGTGCGCTGTTTTGATTCTTCAAAAGTTACTCCAATTGGTTGTTCACATACTTTCACTGTCTGAAGGATTGTGAAATCGCTTGTTCGAATTTTAGAAACAGTGCCACTATTAAAATTCACCACGAAGAGCGCAGTGCCATCTGTAGAGATATCTAGGCTTCGAGTTGCTGCTCCAGTTTTTATCGAATAGATAACTTTATTGAGAGTGCGATCAAATGCTACGACTTGACCACTCTTATTTAACGTTGCATATAAAGTATTTTGGTCTGGCGATAATACGAGAGCACGAGGATTGATACCAACCGGAAGTTTCTTGATTGTGAAATTTTGTAAATCAATTTGATGTACGACCGAGCCACCCATTTGGGCAACGAAGGCATAACGCGAATCTTTAGATGTCACGATTCCTCGAGGGTAAGCACCGATTTTGATAATTTTAATTATTTTTTGCGAAGCAACGTCTAGAACATAAAGATCGTATGAGCACCAATTACTCACTAATACATACTTATTATCGGGAGTAACTTTTACGACCTTTGGGACCATGCCAACTTTGTAGGCAGCGTCTATTGAGTAAGTTGAGAGGTTTATTCGATAGAGAAAACTTCGGTCATAACCTGATGCAGGTGAACAGACATCATGTCCCTCTTTGGTAAATCCTTTACCGTACATTGCGTAATTTGTTACATAGAGATACTTGTTATCAGGAGAAAAGGCCCCTTCTACCGGCGCACCTTGGTGAGTTCCAGTGAACCCGGCGAACCCAAGTTTTGTGAGATCTACTCGATCGGGAATTGTTGCAAGTAGTTCCATTGATTCTGCTTTATAGAGAGTGACTGAATGTCGATACATCATGTTGTGTGCACTAATTAATCCATTTGATGATGCAACCGATTTTGGCCGAATATCACCATTTATTGTCTTCACCAGAACCATTTTTGTATCTTCAGTAAGAGTTTGAGCCGATGCGATAAAAGTTGAGATATACGTAAAGAAAAAAAGAGAACTTACGAGAGAAATAAAAAAGAAGTGGCGTAGTTTCTTCACTACGCCACTTTAACTGACCAAATTAATTAACTATTAATTAATCGTCGTTACCTTCGTGTCCTTCATCATCGTTACCGTGCTGCGGACGAGGTTTTGTTGAGTCGTGCTTACCGTCGTTATGTCGCTTGCTGCCCGTCCAGTTATCTCCGTCGGGGTCTTCACCGTGACCAACTCCACCTTGAGGCCCACCAGAAATTGTTGGTGCAGGAAGTCCGTTTTTTGGCTGAGTTGAATTATTTGGAAGTGGACTTTGAGCTTGCGGATTAGATTGCAATTGGGGATTTCGTGGTTGCGTTATTGAGTGTTGATTTGGTGATTTTCTGTTACTTCCCGTCCAATTATCGCCGTCTGGATCAACTCCGCGGTTCTGTGAGTTGGGCTGTCCATCACCGAAAGTTGGCGCAGATTGTTGACTCACTTCGACGTTTTCGACTACACCGTCATCTCCGGATTTTTGCGAGAGTCCATAAGCTGCAGCAGCACCGAAAATCGCCAACCCAGCAACTAATGGAACTACTTGATTTTTCAATGAAGATAATTTTTTAGATGGAGTTCGTTCACCACTGAAATCACTCTCGTCGTTTTGTTCAGTTTTACTAAACCAAGTCGGTTTATTCTCTGGGTTTGGGGTACTGGGTGTTGAAGTCATGGCGAAATCGTAAGCAAATATCCTGAGAGAAAACTTAGAGCCACGATGGGATTGGCTGGGTTGTAAGGTGAGCGAGTGAAGAGTGCTGCTCCATATATCGCTCTGATGAAGTTACGCGTTGTTGAACTTTTGCTGGTGACCACCCTTCCCGCTCTTTTTCTTGCAGCGGGGGGAGTTCCACCGCTTGGTGTCTCGCTGGCAACCTTAGTAGGAGGAACGCTCGCAGCAGGGGCAGCGAATGCTTTCAATATGGTGATTGAAAGAGATAGCGATCGACTGATGGGGCGAACTGCAAATCGACCGCTTGCACATCGCGATATCTCTGAAGGCAAAGCGCTCACCTTTGCTTTCCTTATTGCACTGATGTCGCTGGTGATCATGTTTGTATTTACAAATTTATTAGCTACCGGTTTAACAATTTCCGCAATCACATTTTATGTATTCGTTTACACCATCGGTTTAAAACGACGTACATCACAAAATATTGTGTGGGGAGGAATTGCTGGTTGTTTCCCAGTGATCATTGGATGGTCAGCAATAACTGGTTCGCTCTCCGCTCCCGCCATTTGGTTCTTTCTTTTGATCTTCTTTTGGACACCGCCACATTTCTGGGCGCTAGCAATTAAATATAAGGATGATTACGCAGCAGCCGGGATTCCTATGCTTCCGGTCGTAGCAACTCAGAAAAATGTATCAATTCAAATGTGGTTTCACACAATTTCTATGGTGGCCACTTCCTATGTAGTTCTTATCAGTGCAGATTTTCCGAGTGCTTTTTATATAGTGAATACGGTTTTAAATCTTTTCTTTATCGGACTCATGGCACGGATGCGCGGCGAACAAGATCAGATTGATCGGGCCGCCATCAAGATATTCCACGGCTCAATTACGTTTTTAACAATCTATTCTGTGTTGCTGATTATCGGATCGTTCTATGTCTAACAATCAACAGATTGCAATATCGGTCGATGATCTCTCCAAGAAATATGGAGATCGAAACGCGCTCTCACACGCAACTTTTCAAGTACCGCTCGGGACTATTTGTGGATTTGTTGGACCAAATGGTTCTGGAAAAACAACAACAATTCGAATGTTGTTGGGGCTAATTGAAGCAAGTGGTGGCTCTGGAGAAATTCTTGGTGAATCTATTGCGCATCCAGAGCGATATCTACCGCGGGTAGGAGCGATGATCGAAGGCCCGGCTTTCTATCCTGCGCTTTCTGGCAAGGAAAATCTGAATGTACTTGCCACACTAGGTGGATTTCCATTGGAGCGAGTCGATCAATTATTAGAAAAAGTTGGTCTAGGTGATCGTGGAAATTCTAAATATAAAACGTACTCATTAGGTATGAAGCAGCGATTAGGAATCGCGGCAGCGCTTTTACCGCAACCGAAATTATTGATTCTTGATGAACCCACCAATGGACTTGATCCGGCTGGAATCCATGAAATAAGAGAGTTGCTTCGTTCGCTGGCGCACGAAGGGATAACTGTTTTTGTCTCCTCTCATCTCTTAAGCGAAATTGAGATGATCAGCGAGTATCTCGTGATGTTACGTGACGGAAAAGTCATCTTCTTTGGAAAAACCGCTGATTTATTGGAGCGACAACGCCCGACGTTAATAGTGAAAAGTGATAACGAGAGCGATTTAGCAAGGCTGAAACAACTTGCTGAATCTCGGGGATTTTCTGCAAAAATTAATGAAACTGAACTAAGGATTGATGCCGATGCCTCAGAGTCTGCACCTTTTAACAAAGCAGCATTTGAATCAGGAATTACGCTATCAAGTATCACGGTTGCGCTACCGACTTTGGAAGAGACTTTCTTTGAAATGACGGCGACGGAAATGAGAAGTAATTAATGCTGAGAGTAATTAGCGCCGAACTTCGAAAGCTGCGGAGGCCAACACTTTTCTTTGGAACTATTGGTTCTGTTGTTGGCGTAACCGCGCTTGTCACGTCACTTCTGTATTTACTTATCGATAGACCAGGTGGTAATGCTGAACGCGGCACTTTGATCTCACGAGAAGCCTTAAGTGCAGCTAAGGGATTAACAGTTGGATTTTCAGCATCAGCGGGATTGTTAGGAATCGTGGCCCTATGTGTTTTTGCAGCACAGACAGCGCAGGAATACACATACGGTACGTTACGAAACTTACTTGTGAGACAGCCCTCACGAATGAAAATCCTTTTTGGAAAATTTATTTCAATGAGTATTTTCCAATTAGTCGTAGTGCTTATCTCTGGAATCGTGAGTGTTGCTGTTTCATTTGCACTTGCACCTCAAGCGAAAGTATCGACCGAGCAATGGAGTACGCAGGCAGCCGTTTCTGCTATTTTTCACACAACGCTAAATGTCTTTATCGCTGCGATTGCATATGGGCTATTTGGGATGGCGCTCGGACTTTTAATGCGTTCGCCCATTAGTTCAATTTCTATAGGGGTGTTGTGGTTATTAATTGTCGAGGGAATCCTTGGCACCGTCTGGACTTCAGCGAACAAGTGGTTGCCTGGTTCGCAATTTAGCAATGTGGCACAAGGCGGATCTTTAACCATCACGTATTCCTACTCAATGATTGCAACCGCTATTTATGTCGTATCGATGAGCGCTGTGGCAGCTATCTTTTTTAAGAAAAGAGATGTGGCAAGTTAGACACAAGCCGAATTTCCCGAGTAGATCACGGGTAAGGCTTTATTCTTTTCCGGTTCCCTAAATTCCCCGAGGGGTGTCAGTGATTAGAAATAAAGCATTTCGTGCCTGTGCACTGGCGATATCTCTCACGTTCGCAACCTCGGCAACCACATTCGCAGTTCCAAAACCAACTCAAGCTGAGATTGATGCGGCAAAGAAAGCAGAGGCGGCGAAAAAGGCCGCTGCTGATAAACAGCGAGCCGCGCTCGATAAAGCGAATAAAACTCTTCGACAACTGACTGCGATTGCACGTGCGGCTGAAGCAAAATATCAAATTGCACTTAAAGAGTTGGCTCAAGCCACCAAAGTTGCAAACGCTGCCGCTATTCACGCACAACTTGCATCTGAAGCGGTAAATGCCACTCATCGAGAAATTGGAAAACTTGCGACAAATGCTTACATCATGGGAAGTGGTTTTACTGATCTGAACTCTGTCCTTAATTCAGATGGCCCTCAAGACTTAATAGATAGATTAAATACTCTCGATCGACTGGGTGCGACAAATTCCACCGCACTGAAGAGATTTAAAGCAGCAGAAGAAGTTGCCATCGCTGCAAAGAAAGAAGCAGATGCGGCAAAAGCTGCCCAACAGAAAGCGACAGATAAAGTTGCAGCCGCAAAGAAAATTGCAGACGAAACGAGAGCAGTTCAGCAAAAGGAAGTAAATCGATTACAAAAAATTCAAGACCAACTCTTAAAGGATTTGGAATCTGCTCGAAAAGTTCGTTTGACATTGGAACAACAACGACAACTTGCCTTATTGGAAGAAGCAAATGCTGATCAAGCAGGTCAAACCAAGAACCAAGCAAAAATTTGGCCAGATATTGGATTTCCATCTAAAGCAGTTGTGCGTTCGACTGAATCACAGAGACTTCGCGCAGTTGAATATGCGAAGAAACAAGTATTGGCTCGTAAGCCATATATTTGGGGTACCGAAGGGCCAAACTCATTTGATTGCTCTGGTTTGGTATTCGCGGCCTATAGGAATGCAGGACTTGGTTGGCCAAATTGGGATCGCCTTAACTCGTCCCTATATTTCAGTACAACCAAGCATGTTCCGTTGAACGCAATTGAGCCAGGGGATTTGTTGTTCTACTCGTATAAAGGAACTGTGAACACAATTCATCACATTACTATTTATGCTGGAAACGGAATGATGTGGGAAGCAAATTCAAAAGGAAAAGGTCTGCTTTACTCCAGCATTTACAGTATTAATGGGTTAATGCCATATGGAGGCCGGGTCTAATCTTCTCCTGTGGGAGAGACAAGCGCTTCGTATCAAATCCGTAGTGCAGTCAGAGATGCCTTAAATTTTTCTTCACCAGGTGATCGAGTCCTTGTTGGAGTATCTGGTGGCCCTGATTCCTTGGTGCTAGCAAAAGCGTTGATGTTAGAAGCAGAAGAATTTGCAATTCAACCCATCGCAATCATCGTTGATCATCAATTACAAAATAATTCGCATGATGTAGCTATCGCAACCGAGAAAAACTTAATCGGTGTTGGTTATACCGATGTAAGAATTATGAAAGTTCATGTCGATGGAAAAGATGGCATGGAAGCGGCCGCTCGTAGGGCTCGCTATTCGGCTTTTGCAGAAGTTGCTGGTGAAGTTGAAGCAACTCTTTTCTTTCTTGGTCACACGAAAGATGATCAAGCTGAAACAGTTTTACTTGGTTTAGCTCGAGGATCGGGTACACGTTCATTGTCTGGAATGGCGTATCGACAAGGAATATATGTAAGGCCACTTTTAGAGATCACTCGCGAACAGGTGTTAAGCGCATGTGTTGAGTGGAAACTTTCACCATGGTCGGATCCCCACAATGAAGAGGAACGTTTTGCACGAGTGAGAGCGCGAAAGAACGTCATTCCAATTATTGAGAGAGAACTTGGTCCTGGGATTAGCGATGCGCTTGCCCGGAGCGCCAAATTACTTCGGGATGATGCAGATGCACTTGATGAATGGAGCGCGTCTCTTTTCTCAGGGATGAATCCGCTGGATTTGGAGATTTCAACCCTAGAAGCTCTGCCGAAGGCCGTTCGCTCTCGGATTTTGCGGCTTGCGATCTACGCTGCTGGGGCACCGGCTGGTTCGCTTACGGCAGAGCACATTGCTCCGGTCGAAGCGATGATTTCAGCGTGGCGCGGGCAAGGAGAATGCTCACTTCCAGGCGGTGTGAAGGTTGAGCGAATTTCGGGCAGACTTTCGCTCCTTCGGCCGAACCGTAACTAATACCGCACTGCAGCACCTACATGGCGACAAGGAGATCACGTGGATTTAGCAGCAATTGAAAGCGAAATCGAACGCGTCATTGTTTCGGAAGAAGATCTTCATCAACGAATGAGAGAACTTGCTGCGCAAATTACCGAAGATTATAAGAACCGAGATTTACTTTTAATTGGCGTGCTTAAAGGCGCTGTAATGGCGATGGCAGATTTGTCACGCTACATCCAACGTCATGTCGATATGGATTGGATGGCAGTCTCTTCGTATGGTTCGGGAACAAAATCAAGTGGCGTAGTGCGGATATTAAAAGACCTTGATCGAGACATCACCGGCAGAGAAGTTTTAATCATCGAAGATATCGTGGATACCGGACTCACTCTTTCATGGCTGCGCTCAAACTTGGAATCTCGCGGAGCAAAGAGCGTAGAAATATTAACTGTATTGCGTAAACCAACAGCCGCAAAAGTAGAAGTGAATGTTAAATATGTTGGATTTGATATTCCGCCAGACTTTGTTATTGGTTACGGACTTGATTTTGATGAGAAATATAGAAATCTACCTTTCATCGCAGTGCTGGCAAAGCACATGTACGAGTAACGGATTGAAATGACCGACGAGAAAAAGAAGAAGAAAGTAAAAGAGAGTAAACCGAGCAATAAACTTCCGGACCCTACTCGGATGCGAAAAGTTGCGCGCCGTCCGCTTTTCTGGATTTTGTTGGCGATAGTTGCGGTGACTTTGTTTGGGCAAATTTCAAACGGGGGAAATCAGTACACCAAAGTTTCGACCTCGGAAGTTATTGCGGCGATCTCAAACAACGAAGTGGAGTCCGCAATCGTTGTTGACCGGGATCAAGTGGTGAGAGCAATTTTGAAGCCTGGAAAGGCGATTAAAGGTGCTACAAAGATAGAAGCGTCTTACGTCACCGGCCAAGAGCCATTAATCGTCGAACTTCTTACTAGTAATCCTCCGCCAAAAGATTGGAACGTAACGGTTCCACGGCAAAATCTTTTCGTTTCGCTAATATTTTCAATCTTGCCATTCATCATCATTGCTTTTGTTTTCTTTATGCTGATGGGAAATGCGCAAGGTGGGAATCGAGTATTTTCTTTTGGTCGATCACGAGCAAAGTTGCAATCACCAGATGCACCAAAAACTACTTTTGCTGATGTAGCAGGTGCAGATGAAGCGGTGGAAGAACTTCGTGAAATTAAAGATTTCCTTGCCGATCCCAAGAAGTATCAAGAGATTGGCGCAAAAATTCCAAAGGGTGTTCTGCTCTTTGGTCCACCAGGCACCGGAAAGACTCTGCTTGCCCGTGCCGTTGCAGGTGAAGCAAAAGTTCCGTTCTACTCAATTTCTGGTTCAGATTTTGTGGAAATGTTTGTTGGTGTTGGTGCTGCACGTGTGCGAGACCTTTTTAATCAAGCAAAGGCAAATGCGCCAGCAATTGTGTTTGTTGATGAAATAGATGCAGTCGGACGTCAACGAGGTGCTGGATTAGGTGGTGGCCACGATGAAAGAGAGCAGACTTTAAATCAATTGTTAGTTGAAATGGATGGCTTTGAAGCGAACGGCTCGGTCATTCTTATTGCTGCGACCAACCGGCCAGATGTTTTAGATCCAGCTCTACTTCGCCCTGGACGTTTTGACCGTCAAATAGGAATTGATCGACCAGATCTCAAGGGCAGAGAAGCAATTCTTAAAGTACATGCGAAGAACAAACCACTCGCAGAAGATGTTGATTTACTTGGGTTTGCGCGACGTACACCAGGCTTCACAGGAGCAGATTTAGCAAACGTATTAAATGAAGCGGCTCTACTTACTGCTCGAGAGAATGCGAAATTAATTACTAACAAATCTCTTGATGAATCAATTGACCGCGTCATGGCAGGTCCGCAACGCAAGAGTCGATTGATGAGCGAAGAAGAGCGGCGAATCACTGCTTATCACGAAGGTGGCCATGCGCTGGTGGCACATGCGCTTCCTCATACTGATCCCGTACACAAAATTACAATTATGCCGCGCGGTCATGCTCTTGGTTACACGATGGTTCTACCTGATGAAGATAAATATTCAACTTCGCGAAATCAAATGCTTGATCAGTTGGCATACACAATGGGTGGCAGAGCAGCAGAAGAGTTGGTTTTTCACGATCCAACGACCGGTGCCGCAAACGATATTGAGAAAGCAACCGCGTTAGCGCGGGCAATGGTCACGATGTATGGAATGACCGAGAAACTGGGTGCGATAAAACTTGGTACCTCAGATTCTGCGCCATTCCTTGGAAGAGATCTCGCTCACCAACGAGATTATTCAGAGAACGTTGCTGCAATTGTCGATCAGGAAATTCGACAATTAATTGAGGATGCTCATCAAGAGGCTTATGAAATTCTTGTTCAAAATCGAGTTACTCTCGATGCGCTCGTTGAGGAATTGATGGAACGTGAAACTCTCAATAAAGAAGAGATTGCAGCTATTTTTGCCAAAGTAAACGGCAGGCCACCTCGTCCAGCGTGGACTGGTTCACCGTTACGTAAGCCATCGCAACTTCCACCGATAGAGATCAAAGAGCGAATCCGCGAAATTGACGATGTGAAGAAACCTCGGAAAAAGCGAGCACAAAAGAGCGAAGAATGAGTGACATTAGTTCAGTTTCAATGGGTCCACACGATGGACAGGCGAAATCTGAATTTGACCACGAGCGCGCAGAACGAGCAATCACCGAACTTCTCCTCGCATTGGGCGAAGATATTTCTAGAGAAGGTTTACGCGAAACGCCAGCTCGAGTTGCGCGCGCTCTCAAAGAAAATTTTGAAGGGCTTTGGCAAGATCCACGAGATGTACTCACCACTACATTTGATATCGGTCATAAAGAATTAGTCATAGTTCGAGATATCGAAGTGTTCTCGCACTGCGAACATCACCTCACTCCTTTTCACGGCGTGGCACATATTGGTTACATTCCCGGAGAAAGTGGCCGAATTACTGGGTTATCCAAACTTGCTCGGTTGGTTGATCTTTTTGCAAGGCGGCCACAAGTACAAGAGAGATTGACTTCTCAAATTGCTGATGCGCTCGTTGAAATATTAGAAGCGGCAGGAGTAATCGTCATTATTGATTGCGAACATTTATGCATGTCGATGCGTGGCGTGAGAAAAACACAAGCACGAACAACTACGAGCGCTGTCCGTGGTCAGCTTCGAGATGCGGCAACTCGCGCAGAAGCTATGTCATTGATTACCGCTCGTTAATTTTATGAATTCCACAAGCGAGACCCTGGTAATGGGAATTTTGAATATTACGCCAGATTCTTTTGCAGACGGTGGTCGACATTTTGAATTTTCAGATGCAATAGCGCGCGCTCAAGTGATGATCGAAGAAGGAGTAGACATCATTGACGTTGGTGGGGAATCAACGCGACCGGGTGCTGATCGCATAGATGAAATGACTGAACGCGAACGCGTGATTCCGGTTATCCAAGAACTTGTGAAGTTAGATGCCAC
>CAXBQM010000035.1:0-12657 GCA_963978235.1 uncultured bacterium
AGGTTCCCTCAACCTGGTTGGCAATCAGGTGTCGAGTGTAAGTGCACAAGGGAGCTTAACTGTGAGACAGACATGTCGAGCAGGTGCGAAAGCAGGAACTAGTGATCCGGCGGTGGCTTGTGGAAGCGCCGTCGCTCAACGGATAAAAGGTACCCCGGGGATAACAGGCTGATCTTGCCCAAGAGTCCATATCGACGGCAAGGTTTGGCACCTCGATGTCGGCTCGTCTCATCCTGGGGCTGGAGTAGGTCCCAAGGGTTGGGCTGTTCGCCCATTAAAGAGGCACGCGAGCTGGGTTCAGAACGTCGTGAGACAGTTCGGTCCCTATCCTCTGTGCGCGCAGGAAACTTGAGAAGATCTGTCTTTAGTACGAGAGGACCGAGACGGACGAACCTCTAGTGTGTGGGTTGTTTCGCCAGAAGCACGGCCCATTAGCTACGTTCGGAAGAGATAACCGCTGAAAGCATCTAAGCGGGAAGCTCGCTTCAAGATGAGGTTTCCCATTGGTTTACCAAGTAAGGCCCCCAGAAGACGACTGGGTTGATAGGCCGGAAGTGGAAGTGTCGCGAGACATGGAGCTGACCGGTACTAATAGGCCGAGGATTTAACTACAAAGTTGCTACGCGTCCACTGTGTGGTTCCCGAGATACGGTCGGGAACCGATTAAAGAGAAATCTTTAACGTTCGATTGACATCTCAATAGAGTTTCGGCGGTCATAGCGAGAGGGAAACACCCGGTCCCATTCCGAACCCGGAAGTTAAGCCTCTCAGCGTCGATGGTACTGCACGGGTCACTGTGTGGGAGAGTAGAACGCCGCCGGGCATACATTCGAAAAGGGGTTGCAATCTTTGCAGCCCCTTTTTCATTTTCGTAACGAGTTTTAAAGTTGTTGATTTGGTTGAGTCGAAGGATGGAGGAGTGATGGAGAAGCGAAACGATCGTCCCATTAATCGCACGTCCCGTGATCGAAAACCATCCGATCGAAAACCATCCGATCGAAAACCATCCGATCGACGACCAATGAGAAAGCGTGAAGAACCACGCAGGATTAGAAAATTCAGTGATCCAGAGCTTCCACCAGAGATAACTGGTGAAGAGTTAGAGAAGCGCGATCGGTATCAACTATCTGGCCTTGCAAAAGAGAATGCAGATACAGTGGCAAAACATCTTGTTGCGTTATCAATGTTTCTCGATGTTGATCCAGAGCGTGCATATTGGCATGGTCAATCAGCCTCATTTAGAGCAGGTCGACTTGCGCTTGTTCGGGAACGCGCTGGCATCGCCGCATTGAAATCAGGGCGATTTGATGTGGCACAAAAAGAGTTGAAGGCAGCCTTTAGAATCAGCGGAAATCAAGCGATTTTGGCTCATATTGCAGAGACCGAACGATCATTGGGTAATCCGCGAAAAGGTTTAGAGACGATTGGCAAAGTTGATCAATCAAAGTTGAAAGATGCGGAAGAGGTAGAACTACGGATTGTCTCTGCTGCGTGTCGGTTAGATCTTGGACAAGCTGATGCTGCAGTTGTGACGCTGACATGTAAGCAACTCAATAACAAGGACGCTACGTGGAGTGAACGATTGCAAAGCGCTTATGCAAACGCGCTGAAAGCAGCTGGACGCTAATCCACCGGTTGGAGAGATTCACAACCTTAACGCTCATTGAAAATCTCAAAATCAGATAGAACTAGATTGCGCGAAGGAAAAAAATTAGCGCATCGTGAGAGAACTGTCTGAGAGTAGATATGAAAAAGAAATCAATAGAGAAAGATGTTTCGTTAAATCAGGTTAAGTTGCGAGGGCGTATTAGCGGTGAAAAACGGGAGAAAGTTCTTCCCAGCGGCGATTCAGTTGTCGAGTTTCGATTAATCGTAAAACGCGATGACGAGGGATATGACACGTTGGATATCGCTGCCTGGAAAGCGGCTATTCGGAAACGGGCGCTCACTTTGGTTGATCAGGAGTGGGTAGAAGTCAGCGGCGTCATTCGCCGGAGATTTTGGAATAGCCCGGGCGGACTTTCCAGTAGATGGCAGGTTGAAGCGCGCGAACTCGTGCGACTTTAGGTACGGTTTACCTATGTCAATCGATATGCCAGAGAGCGCTCCTTCTTCTCCATCGATTGAATCTGTCACTGCAAAAATCGAACACATTAAGAGTGAGATTGCCAATGTCACTCACATTCCACTCGCCGAACATGGCGCAAAGTTTCATGAGATACACCGGGAGTTGAGCGAAACACTTTCTGCTGTAGAAGGTTTGTAGTGAGAACTCGCCTTGATGCTGAATTAGTTCGCCGCGGAATCGCGCGTTCACGAGACCACGCAAACGATCTCATCGAAGCCAGACAAATTTTGGTCAATGGAATTCCCGCATCAAAACCTGCGACCCAAGTTGATCCAGAAACGTCAATCAAAATGGCGAAGGAGCGAGATGACTTTGTCTCTCGAGGTGGGCATAAATTAGCCGGCGCGCTTGATCATTTCACTGGAATTACTTTGCAAGGCAGACGCGCACTTGATGCCGGTGCATCCACTGGTGGATTTACCGATGTCTTGTTGAAACGTGGAGTGGGACATGTCGTCGCGGTTGATGTTGGCTATGGACAACTTGCCTGGGAGATCCGACAAGATTCGCGAGTCACAGTTCTTGATCGAACCAATGTCCGACATTTAACGTTAGAACAGGTGGGGGAACCAGTAGATCTTGTTGTGGCTGATCTTTCATTTATCTCGCTCACCCTCGTTATTCCAGCACTTAAAGAAGTGACAACAAGTGATGCCGATCTGGTCGTGATGGTGAAACCGCAATTCGAAGTAGGGCGAGAGAAACTTGGCGCCGGCGGAGTTGTGCGCGATACGCAATTGCGAAAGCAAGCGGTGCGCGATGTTGCTCTCTCTGCCTATGAACTAGGTCTTGGCTGTATCGATGTGGTTGCTTCGCCCCTTCCCGGCCCATCCGGAAATGTGGAATATTTCCTCTGGTTAAAGCGCGGTGGTTCGCAGCTCGATGAGCGAACTCTCGATGAAGCAATTGCGAAAGGACCACAATAATGAGTCAGAACCGTTCGCTATTGCTCGTCATTCATCCCACTCGAGCAGAAGCCCAGAGCGCAGCCCAAGAATTAGTTAATCAATTACAAGGTGCGGATTTCACTTTTTACTCACCATCGGGAGTGAAGGTTGAAGGCGTGACACAAGTTCTTTCAACCGATGTCGAGCAACGTTTGAAAGATACCGAATTAGCAGTTGTTTTCGGCGGTGACGGAACTATTTTGCGTGGCGCAGAGTTAGTACGCGGAACGAAAATTCCAGTACTTGGCATCAACGTCGGCCATGTTGGTTTCCTTGCGCAGATCCATCGTCCAACGCCGCAACAACTTGCGCAAGCCATTATTAAGAGAAGTTATACATCCGAAAAACGGATGGTGTTGCAATATGCAGTTCATCGAGCAGAGAAAATTGTCACCAACGGTTGGGCGCTTAACGAAATTGCTGTGGAACGAAATACTGAAGCGATGGTGGAACTCTTTGTTCAAATTGATCATCGACCACTATCTCGATGGGGTTGTGATGGCGTTATTTGTGCAACTCCAACTGGATCAACCGCTTACGCATTCTCTGCTGGCGGACCGGTGGTCTGGCCAGAAGTAGAAGCGCTTGTACTTTTGCCGTTAGCGGCACATGCGCTCTTCTCTCGACCAATGGTTATTTCGCCGGAATCAGAGATCGCCATTGATATTGAATCTGATGAAGCAGTGCTTTCTGCAGATGGGTTAAGGAAATTTCATCTGACCGAGCACGATCGAGTAACACTTACTAGCCATGAAAATCCCATATATCTCGCCCAGATTGAACCAGCGCTATTTACCGATCGATTGGTCGCGAAATTTAAATTACCGGTAGAGGGATGGCGTGGTGAGTGAGAAAAAATCTCAGCTCAACGAGTTAAAGATCCAATCGCTTGGCGTTATTGAAAGTGCAACTATTGAATTTGGTCCTGGCCTCAATGTGCTCACTGGCGAAACTGGTGCTGGAAAAACGATGGTTCTTACAGCGCTCGCACTTATTTGCGGTGGAAAATCCGATTCAGATCTCGTCCGCACCGGTGCACAACGATTAACGGCAAGTGCGCGGTTTCATGTCGCCGCTTCCGAAAATTTCACTGCGCTTCTTGGTGAGTTCGATACTGAACTTGAGGACGGTGAACTTCTTATCAATCGAGGCGTTACTCTCGATGGTAAATCGCGCGCAGCTCTCGGTGGCACATCTGCTACGGCGGCAAACCTTTCCGCAATTACCGAAGAGTTAATTGCCATCCACGGACAATCTGCCAACGCCAAACTCAATAAAAGCACAAAACAGCGAGAGCTACTGGATCGATTTGGTGGAAAAGACATTTTGGAATCGCTCGCCAGATATCAAGAGAAATATCTCGAAGTAAAGAATCTGGCGCGCCAAGTCAATGACCTTAAGTTGGCTTTGAAGGAGCGCGATAAAGAGTTGGAAACGCTCAAGGAATTTGCTGATGCCATCAATAAAGTTAAACCACTCTCAGGTGAGCTCACGGAGATTGAGAATGAGATATCTCGACTCGATTCGGTGGAAGATATTCGAATAGGAGCGGCAAGCGCAGAAGAATTCCTCAATGGCGATGAGCAGAATCTCCTCACACAGCTAATTACAGCGCGGAAGAACCTCGAGGGAATTAAGGGTAAAGATGCCGCCCTCGATGACATCACTGAAAAATATGCAGAAATTCTTTTGGATTTACAGGATGTAGCGAGCGATCTCTCTCGATACATGAGCGCACTTGATGCCGATCCGCGACGGTTGGAATTCCTACAAGAGCGGAAAGCGTCGATGAATTCACTCATTAAGAAATTTGGAAAAGGTAGCGATCGCATCGCAGCCTATGAAGATTTAGTGAATGAAGCGACAAATATTTCGAGGCAGATCAAAGATTTACAAGGCGGCGATTCCCGCGTAGCAGAATTGGAAGCAGAGCGAGATAAGTCTTTCGCGCAGTTAAAAGCAATTGCCAACCAACTCTCACAGCAGAGAGAGAAAGTAGCGTTGAAGTTAAGTACCGCTGTTACTGAAGAAATCCGTGAACTTTCAATGCCGCAATCCACTTTTAAGGTGCGAGTTGCACAAGGTGCAACCGATAAATTTTCAAACTTTTTTGAACATGGAATCGATGATGTAGAAATGGTTTTTTCAAGTCACAGCGATGGCCCACTACTTCCCATCGCAAAGGCGGCAAGTGGTGGAGAGTTATCTCGTTTGATGTTAGGAATTGAAGTTGTAATTGCCGGCATCGATCCAGTGGGAACTTATGTTTTTGATGAAGTGGATGCTGGAGTCGGTGGTAAGGCAGCGATTGAAGTGGGACGACGCCTTGCAAAACTTGCGCGGCAAACGCAAGTTATTGTTGTGACCCATCTTGCGCAGGTTGCAGTATGGGCTGATCACCATTTTGTGGTTGCGAAAAATGAATCAGGTGCTGTTACCGAAAGTAGCGTTTTATCGGTTTCGGATATCGATCGAGAGCGAGAAATAGCACGTATGCTCTCTGGCCAAGAAAAATCTGAGATAGCACAGCAACACGCTAAGGAGCTACTTGCGCAAATTCGTAGTTAGCCTTCCTCAATGATAAGTTAGCCTCCCATGACCACCAATCATGTGACGAAGCATCTTTTCGTTACCGGTGGTGTCGCCTCAAGTCTGGGCAAAGGTCTTACAGCTTCAAGTCTCGGTCGTTTGTTACGCACACGTGGGCTTAAAGTCACGATGCAGAAACTCGATCCATATATCAATGTTGATCCGGGAACAATGAATCCCTTTCAACATGGCGAAGTTTTCGTAACCGATGATGGCGCGGAGACAGATCTTGATATTGGACATTATGAGAGATTTCTCGATGTCAACCTCCATGGTTCTGCCAACGTCACCACTGGCCAGGTGTATTCGCGAGTAATTGCAAAAGAGCGACGAGGTGAATATCTCGGTGATACCGTGCAAGTTATTCCGCATATCACCAATGAGATAAAAGAACGCATCTTGGCGATGGCTGCACCTGATATTGATGTAGTGATTACCGAAGTCGGCGGAACTGTTGGTGATATTGAATCCTTGCCATTTCTTGAAGCAGCCCGTCAAATTCGACAAGAAGTTGGTCGAGAGAATGTTTTCTATTTGCATGTTTCACTCGTTCCGTACATCGGTCCTTCTGGAGAATTAAAAACTAAACCGACGCAACATTCTGTAGCAGCGCTCCGGAGCATTGGTATCTCACCTGATGCAATAGTAATTCGCTCTGATCGAAATATTCCCGCATCTGTTAAAAAGAAAATTTCATTGATGTGCGATGTTGACCAAGAAGCAGTAGTAGCAGCCGTTGATGCGCCATCGATTTATGACATTCCACGGGTATTACATAGTGAAGGGCTCGATGCCTATGTTGTTCGTCGACTAGGTTTGCCATTCCGTGACGTGGAGTGGGGAGTTTGGGGCGACCTTCTCAATCGCGTGCACCATCCACAACATACTGTCAAAGTTGGTCTCGTTGGCAAATATGTTGATTTGCCGGATGCTTACCTCTCTGTAACGGAAGCTTTACGCGCTGGTGGTTTTGAGAATAACGCCCGAGTAGAGATCAAATGGATAGTAAGCGATGAATGCGAAAACGCAGAGAGCGCTAAATCTCAATTATCTGGCGTTGATGCAATCTGTGTTCCAGGTGGATTTGGTGTTCGCGGAATTGAAGGAAAAGTCGGCGCTCTTAAATTTGCGCGCGAAAATAAAATCCCAGCGCTGGGCTTATGTTTAGGGTTGCAATGCATGGTGATTGAAGCAGCGCGAAACCTTGCCGGAATTTCACGAGCAAATTCAGCGGAGTTTGACCCTTCAAGTCCAGATCCCGTTATCTCAACTATGGCCGATCAATTAAATATCGTTGCTGGAGATGGCGATATGGGCGGTTCGATGCGCTTGGGGCTTTATCCAGCAAAGCTAGAGAAAGGCTCAATTGTTGCCCAGGTTTACGGTTCACAAGAAATTTCCGAGCGCCATCGCCATCGATATGAAGTAAATAATTCTTATCGGGATCGAATTGCGGCAGCAGGTTTGAAATTCTCTGGTCTATCTCCAGATGGCCATCTCGTAGAGTTTGTGGAATTACCGCAAGAAGTGCACCCTTATTATGTTGGAACGCAAGCTCACCCAGAATTTCGGTCACGACCAACTCGACCTCATCCACTCTTTAGTGGATTGATCAAAGCGGCGATCGATCGCCATGCTTCTCGTTAACGAAAAAATCTCGCAGTACCTCAATCATTTATTGGTGGAGCGTGGCGCTTCCACGAACACTTTGAAGGCGTATGAACGAGATTTGCGACGCTATGAAAAGTATCTTGAAGAGATCAAATGTATAGAAATCACTCCGCAAGTAATTTTCGATCATGTGAGCCACTTACGTAAATCGCAACTCTCAGAATCATCAATAGCTCGAGCGGTAGTTGCGCTTCGAAATTTTCATCAATTCGTCAGCAAAGAAAGTGGTGTTGCTGATCCAACTCTTGAAGTGGAAGTTCCCAAAATTCCGAAACGGTTACCGAAAGCGCTCAGCATTAATGAAGTAACCTCACTGATCGAATCATGTGCACATGAGGGAAGTGGTATCCGTGATCGAGCGATCATTGAACTTCTTTATGCTTCCGGAGCGCGAGTGAGCGAATTGATAAAACTAGATATTGACGACGTGGCGGAAGTTTCGCTTGCTGAGAAGAAAACAATGACGATAAAAGTTCGAGGTAAAGGCGGCAAGGAACGGTTTATTCCAGTCGGTTCATTTGCGCAAGCGGCGCTTTCGCAATATTTAGTACGAATTCGACCGATCTTGCTCGCACACTCGAGAGAACGGGCGCTTTTTCTCAATTCCCATGGCGGGCGTTTAACGCGACAAAGCGCTTGGAATATTGTGGTTGAGGCAGCGGAGAGATCTGGCTTGGCGGGGAAAGTTTCGCCGCATAGTTTGCGACATTCATTTGCCACACATTTACTTGATGGCGGCGCTGATGTGCGAGTGGTGCAAGAGTTACTTGGCCATGCGAGCGTTACGACAACTCAGATATATACCTTGATTACGATTGATAAGTTGCGCGAAAGTTACGCAACTGCACATCCTCGTTCGCGTTAACGACCGCGGAGGCGCCGAGCAATAATGCTCTGATCACCTTTTGATTCTAGGTCTGCAATCACAATCGCAAGTGATTCGCGGACGATTCGACCGCGATCAACAGCTAAACCGAGATCGCCTCGAAGCAGTAGTCGTGCTTGTTCTAAATCAAAAAGTTCTTCTGGGGAGAGATACACGGTGATTTTCTCATCGTGTTTTTCACGACCTGATGGTTGTCGATCGAGTTGATGGGTGCGACGGCGAGGAGTTTGACGAACACCTTTGGCGCGTTGCACTGACGTTGTCGTTTGGCGATTTGTTGCTGCAACTTCTACAACATCATCTGGTACTTCCTGTGTTTGTGGCACTGCACTTAAAGTAGTTTTTCTAAAAAGTTCATCTGCGCCAGGAAGACTTACTCGTCGACTCACTTGCAACCTCCGATTGAAATAACTTCGCGGGCTAACCGTCGATATGCGGCAGCACCGGTCGAAGAACTTGCATATGTTGTAATGGGTTCACCAGCAACAGTTGTTTCAGGGAAACGCACTGTTCGAGCGATAGTGGTGTCAAAAATCTTCTCTGGGAAGGCTTCGAGAATTCGCTCTAATACCTCGCGTGAATGCACGGTCTTCTTATCGAACATCGTTGCAAGAATTCCGAGCAATTGCAGATCAGGATTGGTATTGAGTTGAACTTTTTTGATGATGTCGGCAAGAAGTGCAACGCCTCGCAGCGCAAAATACTCACATTCAAGCGGGACAATCACAAAATGAGAGGCAGTTAATGCGTTCACTGTAAGAAGCCCGAGTGAAGGCTGGCAATCAATCAAAATAACGTCGTAGTAATCAGTGACAGAAGCGAGAACTCGCTTGAGAACTTTCTCGCGCGCAATGACGTTCATCAAGCCGCCTTCAGCGCCGGCGAGGTCTTCATGGCTGGGGATCATGTCCATTCCTGGAACACTGGTCTTCAATAAGTAATCTTCAATCTTGGTCGATTCATCCATCATCAAGTTATAAATAGAACCTTCTAAATTGCGGGTATCTACATTTAATCCAACTGAGAGTGAATGTTGCGGATCAAAATCGACGAGCAGTACGCGACGTCCTAATTCTGCTAACGATGCTCCAAGATTGATGGTGGTAGTGGTTTTACCAACTCCGCCTTTCTGATTAACGACCGAAATAATTCGAGCGTTTCCATGAACTTCTAGCGGCGATGGGATGGGAAATGTTGCGCCAGTCCTACCGAGAACTGTTGATGTCGTGACAACATCATCATCCTTCAGCGCTGCTAATGTCGATTTAGCGTTCAATCGAGAAACCTCTCTAGAGCCATTTGATAATCGGTCACCCTATGTCGGCGGTGGGAGAAGAGCAAGTAACGATCGGTGAAGTACGGTTGCGCCGTGGCAGAGAACCCGCAGATTGAGCCGACAGTTGGCGCAACAACGCTATCTGGAGAAGGGCGCGTAGCTGGATTCTCGGTGCATTTGACCAATTTTGATGGCCCCTTTGACCTGCTCCTACAGCTTATTTCTCGCCATCGGCTCGATATCAGCGAGGTTGCGCTTGCGGTAGTTACCGACGAATTCATTACCTACATGCGAGAACTAGAGAAGACAGATGTTGGTTGGAAACTCGATCATGCAACCGAGTTCCTCGTTGTCGCCGCAACTCTGCTTGATCTCAAAGCGGCGCGACTTTTGCCATCTGGGGAGATTGATGATGAGGACGATCTTGCTCTCCTTGAGGCTCGCGACCTGCTCTTTGCCCGCCTTCTGCAGTATCGAGCATTTAAAGAGATTGCTGCGATTTTCCAAGAACGGATCGCAATCCAGGAGAAGACCTTCCCTCGCGTCGTAGCGCTTGAGCCTGCTTTCTCAGCCCTCCTCCCTGAGGTCCTGATTGGAGTTGGTCCAGAGCGTTTTGCCGCTATCGCGAATAGGGTTCTTTTTCCCAAGGGCGAGCCAAAATTCTCGATTGATCACCTCCATCTTCCGCTGGTAAGCGTTGCCGAGGAGGCAAAGAAGGTGGTGGCTCAATTAAGAAGCCATAAATCAATGAATTTTCGCGCCCTTGTAGCAGATGCCGAAAATACGCTGGTCATCGTCGCCCGATTTTTAGCTCTGCTTGAGCTCTATCGAGAAGGGGTACTCCGTTTTGAGCAGGTGGCTGCGTTAGGGGAGTTGCAGATTATGTGGATCGGTTCGGAGAGTGGCGAAGTAGAAGTAAGTGACGAGTTTGATCAAGCCGTGGTGGTAAAAGATGAACAGGGAGGCGAATAATGTCTAACCGAGAGGTCGAAAGATCGATAGAAGCGATATTGATGGTTGTCGATGAGCCGGTTTCTGAGGTTGTCCTCGCACAAATTATCGAAATTCCAACAGAACAGATTCTCGAGTCGTTGCTCAAACTTCAAAATCAATACGAAGAAGAAGGGCGAGGATTCCAGTTACGGCAGATCTCAGGGGGATGGCGGTTCTACAGCCACCCAGATCAAGCGCCCCTGGTTGAGAAATTCGTTTTAGATGGCCAACAAGCGAAATTGACCCAAGCTGCGCTGGAGACCCTCGCAGTAATCGCGTACCGACAGCCGATATCTCGAGCGCGAGTCTCTGCGATTCGCGGAGTTAACGTTGAAGCCGTTATGAAGACCTTGATTGTCCGTGGACTGGTTGAAGAATCAGGAATGGAGTATGAAACCGGCGCTATTTTGTACAAAACAACGACCTTCTTCCTCGAACGGTTAGGTCTCAATTCAGTAACTGATCTTCCGGCGTTAGCGCCGTTCCTGCCTAATATCGACGGTCTCGATGAGGTAATTGCATCCCTGACCGATTAGACTTCCTTGGTGGAAGTCCGACTTCAAAAAATCCTCGCCGATGCTGGTGTCGCCTCACGTCGTAAATCTGAAGAGTTGATAGTTGCTGGCCGCGTAAAGGTAGATGGTCAGATCATTCGAGAACTCGGAATGAAATTTGACCCGATAAAGCATAAAGTTGAAGTAGACGGTGAAGCAATTAATCAAAATTTATCAAAATCTTACATCGCATTTCATAAACCTAAAGGTGTTCTGTCCACCATGTTTGACCCGGAAGGCCGCCCTTCCCTCCATGAGTACTTCTCCGAAATTTCCGAGCGGTTATTCCATGTAGGTCGCCTTGATATGGAAAGTGAGGGGTTGATCCTTCTTACCAACGATGGCGAATTTGCCAATAAATTGAGCCACCCCAAATACGGCGTCAAGAAGGTCTATTACGTAGAGCTTGAAAACCCCATCAAAAAGAGCGAAATGGATCGCCTTCTCAAAGGGATCAAACTTGAAGATGGTTTCGCAAAAGTTGATGAGATTTCTTCAGACCAATCTGGCCACCTGGTTGAAGTGGTGATTCATTCTGGCAAGAACCGAATCCTGCGCCGTCTCTTTGACGAAGTGGGCCATCCGATTGAAAGATTGGTGCGAGTAGCTTTCGGGTCGATCAAGTTAGGTGAACTCAAACCAGGGAAGTGGCGATACCTCAATGAGGCAGAGTTGATTTCTACACAAGTACATAAATAGACAAATAAACATGCTCGATACGCAATATTTATAAGATGACAAATCGATATTAGACCGGACAGATAAAGTACATTTATCGACAATATACGCACCGTTAAATCACTAATAAACGATATGTCGACAATGATTTTCAACACGGAGAAATTGTCGACTTTCAAAGAAGCATCAATTAGCTAGAAGTAGTTATATCGACACATAGAGAAATATATAGATATGTAAAACGAGTCTGACCTTTCTTTAGTTACCCTTACCCAATGTCCGTGAGAGCGATGTCCGTGAGAGCGATTAGAGGAGCAACCCAAGTGGCTGCCGATACCCCAGAGGATCTGAGGGTCGGAGTTCAAGAGCTCATTCGAGAGATTCTCTCGGCAAATTCATTAAAACCGGCAGAGATCATTTCAATCCTCTTTACCGCTACCCCTGACTTAGTAAGCGATTTTCCTGCAGCAAGTGCTCGTGGTTTGGGGCTGGAGGCAGTCCCGCTTATCTGTGCAGTCGAGATTGCTGTTCCCGGTTCACTTCCAAGGACAATCCGGGCAATGGTTCACTGCGAAACAGCTCTCAAACAGGACGAGATTTCACATATTTATCTTCATGGCGCTAAAGCGCTACGTAAAGACCTTGCTCAGTAGATAGCGGAGCCCACGGAACAATGATTACGTCAGTGCGCATAGTTGGCGCGGGGTTAATCGGTACCTCAGTTGCGCTTGCACTCAAAGCAGAAGGGGTTGAGGTCGAGGTCATCGATCAAGACTCTGCAGCCCAAATGCTGGCTCGAGATCTCGTTCAAGCAACTTCAATTGAAAACCCTGAGGTAATTCTCTTGGCGCTACCGGTTTCGCAAATATTTGAGGTACTTCAAGCCGAAAGTTCTCTCTACCCAAACTCGATACTTATGGATGTTGGCAGTACAA
>CAXBQM010000036.1:0-11882 GCA_963978235.1 uncultured bacterium
GGGTGCAGATATCAACGACTGCTGCGTATTCAGGTTTCTCTGTTCCCTTCATGATTCCAGGATGCTTCTTAAATTGATTTCGAACTTCCATAACAACTGCACCTGCTGCGCGTGATACTGCGTTGATTGCAAGTCCAGAGAAGAGGAATACAACAGAGACACCGATAATCAAACCAACAAGGTTTCGTGGATCGGCAATGTCAAGAATTCCTTGAAGTTGGAGAACTTGATCTGCAACTGCTTTGCCTTTATCAAGAACTGAGTTCTTGATTGCATCGGTGAATGCACCGAAGAGTGCGGTTGCTGCAAGAACTGCGGTAGCAATTGCAATTCCTTTTGTAATTGCTTTTGTGGTGTTACCAACTGCATCAAGTGAGGTAAGAATCTTTGCGCCTTCACCTTTTACATCACCAGACATTTCAGCAATACCTTGTGCGTTGTCCGAGATTGGTCCGAAGGTATCCATCGCAACGATGACACCAACAGTGGTGAGAAGACCGCAACCAGCAAGGGCAACTGCGAAGAGTGAGAGAACGATTGTTCCGCCACCTAAGAGGAATGCACCGAATACAGCAGCAGCGATAAGAAGTGCGGAGTAGACCGCAGATTCAAACCCAACTGAGATACCGGCAAGAATGACAGTTGCTGCACCGGTATTTGACGATGCAGAGACATCATTAACTGGGCGCTTACCTACTTCAGTAAAGAAGCCCGTGAGGATCTGGATTGCTGCAGCAAGAACAATTCCGATGAGTACTGCGCCAAGTGCGAGAACTCGTGGATTTCCGCTGTGTTTCTGGATTTCTTCGCCTACGCCTTCAAGCAAACCAAATGAGTTAGGTAGATAGGTAAAGGTTGCGAGAGCAACGAGAACTGCTGAGATAACTGCAGATAAGAAGAAGGAACGATTAATCGCGTTCATAGCGCTCTTGTCTGTAGCTCGAGTACGAGTAAGGAAGATACCGACGATTGCGGTCAAGATTCCGATTGCAGGAACAATGAGTGGATAGATAAGTCCTGCGTTACCAAATCCGGCTTTACCAAGAATCAAAGCCGCGACGAGTGTTACGGCATATGACTCGAAAAGATCTGCGGCCATACCAGCGCAGTCACCGACGTTGTCACCAACGTTGTCTGCGATTGTTGCTGCGTTACGCGGATCGTCTTCTGGAATTCCTTGTTCGACTTTTCCTACTAGGTCAGCTCCGACGTCAGCAGCCTTGGTGAAGATACCGCCACCAACACGCATAAACATCGCGAGCATCGCTGCGCCGAATCCGAAACCTTCAAGAATTGATGGTGCAGTTTCGTGATAGATCGCAACAACAAGTGCTGCGCCAAGAAGTCCAAGACCAACAGTCAACATACCGACGACGCCACCAGTGCGGAACGCGATCTGTACTGCGCCTTTTGAGGAGTTGTTACGAGCAGCTTCTGCGACGCGAACGTTTGCGCGAACTGCCAACCACATGCCGTTGTATCCGACGAATGCAGAGAACGCTGCACCGACGAGGAAGAAGATGGAACGTCCGACTTTTACTTCGGTTGATCCAGGAAGTGCGAAGAGAAGGACAAAGACGATTCCCACAAACCATGAGAGAGTCTTGAACTGTCGCGCGAGATAGGCAGCTGCACCTTCTTGGACTGCGGCGGCAATCTCTTTCATCTTCTCGGTGCCTTCACTAGCGCGGAGTACTTGTGCGCGAAGTGCGTAGGCGATGGCGAGAGCGACGAGCGCTACTCCTAGTACTACGTAGACAATGTTGAGGTTATTACCCGTAACCTGCACGTTCATATCTCCTCCATTGGAGAGTCGGGTCGGTACCCAGGGCGGGCCGAACACAATGGGGGCGAGTTTAGGCTATTAGGCTCCCCCGTATGAACATTCTCGATCCGCATTACATCGTTGAAACGCTCGGAATGGTCGGAATTCTCACAGTCTTATTCGTAGAAACTGGACTTTTGATAGGTCTCGTTCTTCCCGGCGACACGATGTTATTTCTTGCCGGTGTCGCAGCTTCAGCGACTGCGTTACAGACAGTGGGGATTCAACTTCCCATCACAATCTTGTTACTTGCTGCACCGTTTTTTGCAATTTCAGGATCACAACTTGGTCATCAATTAGGTGCGACATATGGAAGAAAATTATTTAGTCGACCAGATTCAAGAATTTTTAACCAGGAAAAAGTACATCGAACTGAAAAATGGCTTCAGAAGTACGGTGTTGGGAAAGCGCTCATTCTCGCCCGATTCATTCCCGTAGTTCGAACGTTGATTAATCCCTTGTGTGGAATAGTCGGAGTCCCAGCAAAGAAATTCTTTATCTGGAATTTTATTGGTGGCTTACTTTGGACAGATGGAATTATCTTGGCCGGTTTTCTACTCGGCGAGAAATTAAGTGGCTCCGTGGATAAATATCTACTTCCAATTATTGGACTTGTCTTTGTGTTAAGCATCATTCCACTTGCGCTAGAAATAATTCGCGAGTGGCGATCTCGAAAGCATCTCAGTTGAAAACTGCTTTAATACTTGGGGTTTCTGGGCAAGACGGTTACTACTTATCAAAGCTCTTACTTGGGAAAGGCTATAAAGTCGTAGGTACTACTCGCAATATCCAGTCAATTCCCGAAGAGACTAGTCTTCTCATCTCGAAAAATTGTGAAATTGTCACGGCCGATATTAGGGATACACCAGAATTAATAAGACTCATTAAATCCGTCAATCCCGACGAGATATACAACTTATCTGGCGTAAGTTCAGTTGCATATTCCTTTGATAATAAGGAAGAAACCCTCGAAGTTAATACCTATTCATTTATCAGACTATTAGAGTCATTAAAAATGCATTCGATTCAAACTAAGGTTTATCAATCATCTAGCTCCGAAATGTTTGGTAAAGCGCTTATCACTCCTCAAACTGAGGAGACTCCGCTAAATCCTGTTTCTCCATATGGAACATCTAAAGCTTTAGCCCATAATGCGGCAAAGAGATTTCGGAATGATGGACTCTTCGTTTCTTGTGGAATTTTGTACAACCATGAAAGTCCTATTCGCCCAATAAATTTTGTTACTCGAAAGATTACTCAAGGTATTGCTCGCATAAAACTAGGTCTCGCTGACAATCTTCATTTAGGAAATCTCGAAGCAAGGAGAGATTGGGGATTTGCGGGAGATTACGTTGACGCTATGTGGCGAATTCTTCAATCGAAAAATCCAGAGGATTTTATTATTGCTAGTGGGGAGACGCATTCCGTCTACGATTTTGTAGACAAAGCTATTGAACTAGTTGGCCTTCATGGCAGTGTTGAAGATTTTGTCATCACCGATTCAAAATTTATTCGCCCTACTGAAATTTCCGAAACTAGAGGAAATCCGGAAAAAGCACTCAATGAATTGGGTTGGAAGAGAGAAGTTGACTTCGAAAACTTAATAAAGTTAATGATTAAACACGATCTTGATTTGCTCAGTAAGGAATGGAAAATCCCGCTAGAAGTTATGCCTGGCTTAAATTAATTAAAGACCTAGATCCTGTAACGAATAAGCAGCGCGATACTCAAGGCCTGCTTCAGTAACTTTTCCTTTCGCGCCTCGCTCGACGATGACAGCAACTCCAACAACTATTGCACCTGCTTCGCGAAGTGCTTCAACTGCAGTAAGTACTGAACCACCCGTTGTCGAAGTGTCTTCAACGGCAACCACTCGCTTACCTTGAACATCTGGGCCCTCAATACGACGTTGTAATCCGTGAGCTTTCTCAGCTTTTCGCACAACGAAGGAATCAATCTTCTTTCCTTTTTGGGCAGCGATATGCATCATTGCTGTTGCGACTGGGTCTGCACCAAGAGTGAGACCACCCACTGCGTCAAATTCCCAATCTTTAACTAGATCAAGCATGACTTCTCCGACTAATGGCGCAGCGGTTGAATCAAGAGTTACGCGACGAAGATCAACGTAATAATCAGCTTCTTTCCCGGACGAGAGAATTACTTTGCCGTGCACTACTGCTTTTTTTAGAATTTCTTCTTTGAGTGCGTCACGAGAATTCATGGCGCGACCTTATCTGATTTATTAAATTAGACGCGAGCTTTTTCGGAGAGTTCGGTCCGTGGATTTTCATTCATAGTTGCTTTTGCGAAATCTTCCAGCGCTTTCTTTGCTGCACCATCAACGCGTTGAGGCACTTGAACATCAATGGTGATGAGCAGGTCGCCTGAGTTAGCACCTTTCTTTACACCTCGACCTTTTACTCGAAGTGTTCGCCCGTTAGGAGTGCCTGGCGCGATTCGTACTTTTACTTCTTCACCTTGAAGAGTTGGGACGGCAATGTCTGCACCGAGCGCTGCTTCTGTGAAAGTTACTGGCAAATTCATCAGAATGTTTTCGCCTTTGCGAGAAAAAATTGGATGGGGAATGACATTGACGATGACGTAAAGATCGCCCGGACCTGCTTCTCCCGGACCACCTCGACCTTTAATACGAACTTTTCCGCCGTCGCTGATTCCGGCTGGAATCCTGGTGGTAATCGTTGATGGTGAGGAACCTTGATTTGCTAACCGAAGATCCACTTCTTTGCCAAAAATACTGTCGCGAAATGAAATCGAAATTTCAGTTTGAACATCTTGTCCTTTGCGCGGGCCACGCCGACCACCAAATAGAGAGGAGAAAATATCTCCGCCGCCCTGAAAGAGGTCGCTGAAATCTCCTGAAAAACCTTGTCCACCTTGTGGGCCCCGCTGATAAGCACCTGATTCAAAGAGTTCGCGCGCTTGGTCATATTCAGCACGCTTCTTCTCATCGCCGAGAATGTCATACGCCTCGGAAACTTCTTTAAACCGATCTTCGAGTTTCTTGTCGCCTTTAGTTTTATCGGGGTGTAGCTCGCGTGCAAGAGAGCGATATTTCTTTTTTATTGTGTTGGCATCAGCTTTTTTATCAACGCCAAGGACTTTGTAATAATCCTTTTCATACAGATCTTTAGCAGCCATGGCTAATTCCGTTATTGCGGATCGGTTACTGCAACACGTGCTGGTCGCAGAATGCGGTCCTTGTGTTTATAGCCCGGCTGAAGAATTTTAGTCACTGTAGTTTCGCTGACTTCAGCGGACGTTTCGTGAAGAAGTGCATCGTGAATGTTTGGATCAAAAGGCGATGGCGCTTCGCCGAATTTTGTTAAACCTAGTTTTGCGGTAATTGATTGAACTTGATCTGCAATCGCTTTAAATCCGCCAGTGAGTTCGCCATGTTCGTTTGCTCGATCAAGGTCGTCGAGAACTGGAAGAAATTCACTAAGAACGGTTGCGATTGAAATTTCGTGCGCGAGCGCTCGATCTCGATCTACTCGTTTGCGATAGTTGGCATACTCAGCTTGAAGACGTTGTAGGTCGGCAGTAAGCGTTGCGCTGAGGTCTTCAACAACCTCAGCAGCAGCCGCTTCACTTTCAGCTACGTTCTGCAGTTCTTCAGTGAGTTCTTCCTGCAGTTCAGTGCTTTCGTTACTTTGACTCATCAACAATCTCTGCATCTTCAACGCCATCTTCTGGCTTTGGTTGTTCAGAACCAGCGCCAGCAGCTGCGTTTGCGGCATAGAGAGCAGCGCCTAGTTGCTGGCTAATTTCAGCAACTTTCTCGGTTGCGCTCTTGATTGCAGAAGAATCTGTTCCTTCGAGTGCTTTTTTGAGATCGGCGAGTGCAGTTTCGCATTCACTCTTCTTGGTTGCAGATTCACCTTCGTTAAGTTTCTCTGCATTCTCTTTTAAGAATTTTTCAGTCTGGTAGACCAGTGAATCACCAGTGTTTCGAATTTCTGCTTCTTCACGACGCTTCTTATCTTCCTCAGCGTGTGATTCCGCATCCTTCATCATGCGCTCAATATCTTCCTTGGGAAGAGCAGAGCCGCCAGTAATTGTCATGCGTTGCTCTTTGCCAGTTCCAAGATCTTTAGCGGAGACGTGAACAATTCCGTTCGCATCAATATCGAATGTCACTTCGATTTGTGGAACTCCGCGTGGAGCTGGTGGCAGTCCAGTGAGTTCAAACATACCAAGCTTCTTGTTATAAGCCGCCATTTCGCGCTCGCCTTGGAATACTTGAATTTGAACTGCAGGTTGATTGTCATCAGCAGTAGTGAAGATTTCAGAACGCTTTGTTGGGATTGTTGTGTTGCGTTCAATTAACTTCGTCATGATGCCACCCTTGGTCTCGATACCAAGTGAGAGCGGTGTGACGTCAAGGAGAAGAACATCTTTCACTTCGCCTTTGATAACACCGGCTTGAAGTGATGCGCCAACAGCAACTACTTCGTCTGGGTTAACACCTTTGTTTGGCTCACGACCACCGGTTAACTCTTTAACGAGATCAACAACGGCTGGCATACGAGTTGAGCCACCGACTAAAACGACGTGGTGGATATCAGAGACTGGAATTCCAGCGTCTTTTAATACGGCCTGGAATGGCTTACGGCAGCGCTCAAGCAAATCCGAAGTCATTGCCTGGAACTGTGCGCGAGTGATGGTTTCATCTAAGAAAAGTGGATTCTTCTCGGCATCAACGGTGATGTAAGGAAGATTGATTGATGTTTGTTGTGAGGATGAGAGTTCGATCTTTGCTTTTTCGGCAGCTTCACGAACACGTTGCATCGCCATTTTATCTTTGGTGAGATCCATGCCGGTCTTTGCAGCGAATGTCTTTACTAGGTAATCAACGACTGATTGATCCCAGTCATCGCCACCAAGGTGGTTGTCACCATTTGTTGCTTTTACTTCGACAACACCGTCACCGATTTCAAGAAGTGAAACGTCGAAGGTTCCACCACCAAGATCGAATACGAGAATGGTTTGTTCTTTATCGCCCTTATCAAGACCGTATGCAAGAGCCGCTGATGTTGGTTCGTTAATAATACGGAGTACGTTGAGGCCAGCAATCTCGCCAGCTTCTTTTGTTGCTTGACGTTGTGCGTCATTGAAATATGCAGGGACGGTAATAACTGCATCGGTAACTGTGTCACCGAGATATGCCTCTGCATCGCGCTTTAGTTTTTGCAGAATACGAGCGGAAATTTCTTGAGCGGTGTATTTCTTTCCGTCGACGTCCATGGTCCAGTTGGTTCCCATATGACGCTTTACTGAACGGATTGTTCGCTCTACGTTTGTTACTGATTGGCGTTTTGCAACTTCGCCGACGAGTACTTCGCCATTCTTTGCGAATGCAACGATCGATGGGGTGGTACGTGCGCCCTCCGCGTTAGCGATAACGGTGGGTTCGCCTCCTTCGAGAACGGATACGCAACTGTTTGTAGTACCGAGGTCGATGCCGACTGCTCTTGCCATGTTTTCTTGCTCCTTCTTTAACTTGACCGTTTCTCGATCGAGTTAGCTTCCTAGGG
The DNA here is from genome assembly GCA_963978235.1 of uncultured bacterium. GTDB lineage: Bacteria > Actinomycetota > Actinomycetes > Nanopelagicales > Nanopelagicaceae > UBA7398. The sequence goes on from CAXBQM010000036.1 coordinate 7,381, forward strand.
ATACGGCCTAGGCCGAATTTGGGGTCAAACTGGGTGATGCTGCCCTAGTTAACCGAGCCAACCTCTCAGTTATTCCCTTACGCTCGCCCTATGTTCACTGCGACGCTCGCGTTCATCGCATATTCCATCACCGTAGTTGCCCTGGCTCTCATCTCTATTAGGGCTCGCGAGCTCGTTCAGAAATTCAAGGCTGGCCAACCCGACCCCACTCGGTCTGGCAATGGCAAGCAGCGGTTGAGAAATACGCTCTATGAAACTTTGGCTCATTCAAAGATGCTCAATTTCACTGGCACTGGAATTGCACACTGGTTTGTCATGATTGGTTTCGTCACCTTGTTAGGGACTTTGGTTACTGCATTTGTGCAAGTAGTAAATCCAAATTTTGCACTTCCAATAATCGGTCATTGGGTTCCGTATGAGGTTTTTACAGAATTAATTGGTTGGTTGACCGGAATTGGAATTGTTACGTTAATCGGAATTCGTCAAATAACTCGACTAGTTAAAAAGAACAAATCACGATTCTTCGGATCTACATCGTGGAAAGCATATTTCGTAGAAGCAGTGATTGCTGTTGTGGTGGTGTGCGTTCTGACTCTTCGTGGATTAGAAGGCGCCATTGCTCAAGTAACTTCGTGGAATTGGCATTACGCTCTTTCGTATCCGATCGTTTCATATTTCAATTCCTTAAATCTTTCGACTGAGACCTTAGAACAGTGGATTCAAGTTGTTGCCGCAATCAAAGTTTCTATCTCAATGATTTGGTTCATTGTTATCGCCGCAAATTTAACGATGGGTGTTGCTTGGCATCGATTCTTAGCGCCATTCAATATCTATTTCAAACGAAACCCTGGTGAAGTAACTCTTGGCGCACTTCCTGAAATGTTGTCACATGGAAAACCAATTAATTTTGAAGATCCAAAAGAGGATGATGTTTTCGGAATAGGAAAAGCTGCTGATATTTCTTGGAAAGGTTTATTGGATATGGCGAGCTGCACTGAGTGTGGCCGTTGCCAATCACAATGCCCGGCTTGGCATACCGAGAAACCGCTCTCACCTAAATTACTTATTATGGCGATGCGCGATCATGCGCTAGCAAAAGTTCCAGACGATAAACCACTCGTTGGAACCGCTATTTCTAGCGACATTCTCTGGTCCTGCACTACCTGCGGTGCTTGCGTCAATGAGTGTCCAGTAGATATCGAGCATGTCGATCACATCGTCAATATGCGTCGATTCCAAGTCCTAGTTGAATCGGAATTTCCAACTGAACTAGGAAACTTATTTAGAAATCTTGAGAAAGCTGGCAATCCTTGGGGAGCAAATCGCGCAGATCGCGATGCATGGATTGCAGAATGTGATTTCCCCATTCGAGTCGTCGAAGGAAAACTTCCAGAAGATGTCGAGTATTTATTCTGGGTTGGCTGTGCTGGCGCGTTTGAAGAGCGAGCTAAGAAGACCACAAAAGCTGTGGCAGAACTTCTTTATATGTCAGGTGTTTCGTTTGCAGTATTAGGTAAGAAAGAAACGTGCAGCGGGGACCCTGCTCGTCGCGCCGGAAACGAATTTGTTTATCAAATACTCTCTCGAGAAAATATAGAAACGTTTGAGCAAGTTTTTGAAGGAAGACCTCTTGGTAAGAAAAAAGTTGTGGTTACCTGTCCACATTGCTTCACCACTATTGGACGTGACTACAAACAGAGTGGCTACGAACTTGAGATGGTTCACCACACGCAACTTCTCAATCAACTTGTTAAAGAAGGAAAACTTAAACCAGTTGCTAAATCAACAAAAACTTTGACGTATCACGACCCATGTTATTTGGGCAGACACAATCAAATTTACGAAGCTCCGCGTGAACTACTTGGTGCAACCGGAGTTGAAGTTACTGAAATGCCACGAAATCAAGAACGGTCTTTCTGTTGCGGTGCTGGTGGTGCTCGAATGTGGCAGGAAGAGAAGTTAGGTACTCGTATTAATCTCAATCGAGTCGACGAAGCCATTGCTACCGGAGCCGAGGAAGTTGCTGTCGGATGCCCGTTCTGTCGAGTAATGATTAGTGATGGTGCGACTGCTCGAACTTCAGACGTTGAAGTACTTGATGTTGCCCAAGCGCTTCTGCGCTCTGTGAAGCCATAACTCTGGGCTGGCGCGCCCCGAATTCTCAGCAAACCCTCAGGCTAAGAGAGAATGCTCTGGCCGAGGTGATTTCCTATGAAAAGTTCAGCGTTATTGGAGAGAGATATGACTAACGAGAGCGAGACCAAAGTTCATCGCATTCTTGTAGTCGATGATGAAAGCAGTATTAGCGAATTGATCTCAACAAGTTTGAAATTTGTTGGGTTCGATGTTCGTACTGCAGCTACTGGTGCAGAAGCACTTCGCGTAGCTGAACAATTTAAACCACACGCACTCGTTCTTGATGTGATGTTGCCAGATCTCGATGGTTTTGAAGTCTGTCGTCAACTTCGCGCGGATGGATACGACGTTGGAGTTCTTTTCTTAACTGCGAAAGATGCAACTGAGGACAAAATTAAAGGGTTGACACTTGGTGGCGATGATTACGTCACTAAACCATTTAGTTTGGAAGAGTTGGTTGCACGACTTCGCGCACTCCTACGACGAACTGGTGTCATTGAAGTAGCACCAGATGATGAAGTTATTCGTTTTGCAGATTTAGAACTTAATGAAGCAACACATGAAGTTCGTCGTGCAGGAAACTTAATTGAACTCTCACCGACAGAATTTATCTTGCTTCGTTATCTGATGATTAATGCAGATCGAGTAGTAAGCAAGTCTCAAATCCTTGATCACGTATGGCAGTACGACTTCCGCGGCGATGCCGGAATTGTGGAGACCTATATCTCTTACTTGAGAAAGAAGATTGATATCTATGAGCCAGCGATCATTCATACTGTTCGTGGCGTCGGATATCGCATGCGTCTTCCTAAATGAACTCTCCCCTCCGAAAATTACCGAGACCTAGCACGTGGAGTTTAAAAACTCGCCTCGTGCTAGGTGTCGTTGTACTTGCCGGAATGGGTTTTGCAGTCTCTGATTTTGTTGCACAATCAGTTTTTAGAAGTTATTTAGTTGCCCAAGTTGATAATCAATTGCGCGACATTGCGGGAGGATCGTTACTTCGTTTAGATCGAGCGGGTATAGCGCCGCAAAAACACGAAGAAGGAGATGACGACACTCACCCATTTCAGGCTGTAGAGCCATTATCTGGAGTTCCTACAGCGGTTTCAATCACGCTCCTTGATAGCACGGGCAAAGTAACGGGAACTCTTGGTGGTGATCTTTCAACCCAGAGAATTACCGAAGCAATCTCAGGTATTACTCCGGCGGAAGTTTTGCAACATGATGCCCAGCCTTACACGATTCATCGAGGAATTGGTCAATCTGATTATCGAGTTTTAACTCGAATACTTCCTTCTGGGTTCGGCAGCGTAGTCGCAGCAGTTTCGCTAGAAAGCGTTGATTCGAATATTCAACGATTGCGTTCGCTCTTCCTTCTTGTTGGATTCGTTGTTCTGTTATTAATCGCACTTGTTTCGCGTCGAATTATTTCGATTTCATTGAGGCCACTGACAGATGTTGAAAGTACTGCAGAAGCTATCGCAGCTGGAGACTTGTCGGCACGTATGCCAGATGCAAAACCAGATACTGAAGTTGGGCGACTAGTGACGTCGCTCAATCGAATGCTCGGCAGAATTGAAGAATCTTTCTCGGTTCGAATTGCAAGTGAGAATAAACTCCGCCGATTTGTTGCCGATGCTTCGCATGAACTCCGCACGCCTTTAACAGCGATCCGTGGTTTTTCTGAACTTTATAGGCAAGGTGCAGTTCAAGGCGAAGAAAAAACTAAAGAACTTGTAAGTCGGATTGAAAAAGAGTCGCTTCGAATGAGCTCTCTTGTTGAAGATTTACTTTTACTTGCACGAATTGATCAAGCGCGTGAGTTACAAAATGATCCAGTTGACCTCAACACGCTGTTAAAGGAAGTTGTTGCTTCTGCAGAAGTTTCAGATCGAGGTCACCCCATAGCACTTTCTTTACCTGAAGAAGATTTCTTTGTTTTGGGTGACTCCAAGCGAATTCACCAAGTGGTAGCAAATTTGATTTCAAATGCACAAACACATACGCCGGTCGGGACAAAGATTGAGGTCTCACTTTCGCAAACACATGAGGCGACGACAATTGTTGTTGCTGATAACGGGCAAGGGCTTTCGGAGGCTGATCAAGCAAAGATATTTGAACGGTTCTATCGGGCAGATCCTTCGCGAGTTCGAAACGGTGCAGAAGGAAGTGGGTTAGGGCTCTCCATTGTCGATGCTGTGATGACAGCACATGGTGGGCAAGTCACTGTTCAATCCGAGCTCGGCAAAGGTTCCACCTTCACACTCTGGTTTCCTAAACAGGTTTCCTAATAACGTTCCCTAAAAAGGAAGTCGAATAATCGTTCGTAAGCCGCCTAACGGACTTTTTTCGAGAGTCATCGA
>CAXBQM010000037.1:0-11831 GCA_963978235.1 uncultured bacterium
TTTCCGAGTAAGCCCCCGTCCCTTGGACGTTGGGGCCAATTGACGTTGGGCTAGAGGAAGAGTGGAGGGCGAAATGAGAGCACTCAATGAAGTTCTTGGGCTATCTAAAGTTTTCCTCGAACACGATCGAGTAGTTGCTACGCCTGCGCTCAACTCATTCCTTATTTCTTCGCTCCACGAAAAATCACCACTTTTGGTAGTAACCCATTCAAGTCGACGAGCTGAAGAGTTAGTGCAAGAAGTTATTGAAAGTGTGCCAGCAAAAAACGTATTCCTCTTTCCTGCTTGGGAAACTTTGCCGCACGAGAAATTAAGTCCAAAGAGCGACACGGTAGCGCAACGGTTGCGCACGCTTATTTCCCTTCAGCCGCGGTTAGATCCGGAGGCATCATCCGGATATCCAATCGTGATTGCGCCAGTCAGAGCGTTTGTCCAACCCATTAACTCTCAATTTTCCCAGCAAGAAATTCTCACGTTAGCAATCGGTGATGAAATTTCACTTGAAGTTCTGACGAATTATCTTGTTGTGAACGCGTATTCACGGACAGATCTGGTCGAAAAGCGCGGCGAATTTGCAGTGCGCGGCGGAATTGTGGATCTCTTCTTGCCATTAATGGAACACCCGATTCGCTTGGAATTCTTTGGCGATGAGATAGAAGAGATGCGCTATTTCGCAGTATCAGATCAACGAACTTTTGAACCTGTCGTCGGTGCAATCGACATTCTTCCTTGTCGAGAATTATTAATTACCGACGAAGTAAAAAATCTGGCAACAGAACTTTCGAATAAATTTCCCGAACTGCGGGAGATGTGTGGCCGGATTGCCGATGGAATATATGTGGAAGGCATGGAGTCACTCTCTGCAGTGTTAACTCAATCTCAACCACTCATGTCATTTCTTCCTCCAACAACTCGAATTGTTCTGATGGATGATGAGCGAATTCGGTTACGTTCGATTGATTTAATTAAAACTGCAGAAGAATTTCTGGAAGCAGCGTGGTCTAGTGCGGCAAATGGCGGTACAACTCCATTACCGCTCCATGATGAATTAGCAAAGAGTTCGTATGCACCATTGGAATCGGCTCTCGAAGGTCATCAGAAAATTTCTATCAATACTTTCGGTGACGAAAGTTCCTTCTTTATCGACGATTTTCTTCCGCTTGAGTCCTATCGATCAAAGCATGACCAACTTTTCTCGGACATTCGCCGCTGGATTCATTCTGACTTTTTAGTCATTGTGAGTGCCCATAGCCGCGGACTGAAAGAACGCATGAGAGATTTATTGAGCGAGGCAGATATCCCAGTGCGGGACCATGAAGAACTTTTGAGTATTCCGGTTCGAGGCACAGTTGCTGTCACTACATCAGCCATTGAGCATGGATTTATCAATGAGAAATTAAAAATAGTTTTCGTTACTGACCACGATATTTCCGGAGTGTCTTCGAGCCAACAAGAGCGAATGCCTTCCAGGCGGAAGAAAGCAATTGATCCACTTGAATTAAAGCGCGGGGACTATGTTGTCCATGAACACCATGGCGTCGGTAAATACGTTGAACTTGTTGAACGAACGATTGCTGGCGCAACGCGGGAATACCTCGTCATCGAATATGCCCCGTCAAAACGTGGCCAACCTGGCGATCGTATTTATGTACCGACTGATGCGCTGGAACAAGTAACTCGATACGTAGGCGGCGAAGCGCCAGCAATTCATCGCATCGGTGGCGCAGATTGGATTAAAGCAAAATCGCGAGCGAAGAAAGCAGTAAAAGAGATCGCTGGTGAATTGATTCGTTTATACGCGGCTCGAACAAGCGCGCCAGGTTTTGCATTCTCACCGGATACTCCATGGCAACGAGAGTTAGAAGATGCATTTTCATATGTTGAAACCATCGATCAACTGTCGACGATTGAAGAAGTTAAACGAGATATGGAACGACCATATCCAATGGACCGTTTAGTGTGCGGTGATGTTGGCTATGGGAAAACTGAAATTGCAATCCGTGCCGCATTTAAGGCGGTACAAGATGGTAAACAAGTTGCAGTTCTCGTTCCGACAACACTCTTAGTGCAACAACACCTCGCTACGTTCACCGGGCGCTATACCGGTTTTCCAATCAAAGTTGCAGGTTTATCTCGATTTAATACTGCAAAAGAGAATAAAGAAATTTTGAGTGGGCTAGCAAGTGGTGCAATCGACATTGTTATTGGCACACATCGATTGCTCTCTCAGGATGTGGTGATGAGAGATTTGGGATTAATCATTGTTGATGAAGAACAACGCTTTGGTGTCGAGCATAAAGAAGCGCTGAAAAAGATGCGGACAACTGTCGATGTGCTTGCGATGTCGGCAACACCAATTCCTCGAACCTTAGAAATGGCGGTTACAGGAATTCGCGAGATGTCGACCATCACAACGCCACCAGAAGAGCGACATCCAGTGCTTACCTATGTTGGACCCTTCGATGATAAACAAGTGACAGCAGCAATCCATCGCGAATTATTAAGAGATGGCCAAGTTTTCTATATTCACAACCGCGTGGAAAGTATTGATACAGCGGCAGCGCGACTTCGTACTTTGGTCCCAGAAGCAAAAATTGCGATCGCACATGGACAAATGGCAGAGAACGTTCTCGAAGATGTAATTCTCGCTTTTTGGAATCGACAATTTGATATTTTGGTCTGCACGACAATTGTTGAAAATGGCATCGATGTTCCCAATGCAAATACGTTGATTGTGGAACGGGCTGATCTATTTGGCTTATCGCAACTTCATCAAATTCGTGGTCGAGTTGGTCGAAGTCGGGAACGAGCGTATGCATACTTTCTCTACCCCGGCGATAAACCATTAACAGAACTTGCACTAGATCGTTTAACAACAATTTCGACTCATACCGAGTTGGGTTCAGGAATGCAGGTCGCGCTTAAAGATCTTGAAATTCGTGGCGCTGGAAATTTATTAGGTGGTGAGCAGAGCGGGCATATTGCAGATGTGGGTTTTGATCTCTACATGCGAATGGTTGGTGAAGCGGTCGCTGAATATAAGAGTGGTTACTTCGATGACGTGAAACCACAGATTGATTGCCGAGTGGAAATTCCCGTAACTGCTCACCTCTCACCTGACTATGTAACAGGAGAGCGGATTCGATTAGATATTTATCGACGGCTTGCAGATTCACGCTCGGTATCCGATATTGAATCAATTCGCGAAGAACTTGTTGATCGATTCGGTGAACTTCCTATTCCTTCACAGACTCTGCTTCATGTTGCTCAACTCCGTGTTCGAGCAAAAGAGTTGGGAATTTCCGAGGTGGTATTACAGGGTAATTTCTTGCGAGTTGCTGAAATTGAACTTAAGGATTCAGCGCAATTACGAATACAACGACTTTATCCAGGCTCGCAAATCAAAGCAGCATCAAAGAACGTACTCATTGCGCGGCCAAAGGTTTTTCTTGAGGGGTTAATTTCCGCAAATGACGCTTCAGATGTAGACCGTGAAGAGGATTCGGAGAAAGCGGAGGGAATAAGGAATACTGCCCTCATTACCTGGACGCTCAACGTCCTCGATGACATAACTGGGAAAGTGAGAAGTTCGTGAAGAAACTACTAACAACGGTAACCGCGGGTTTAGCCGCACTTGTACTTGCTGCCTGTTCTCACATGAGTGCGGCTGCGACATATGGTTCTTCAGAAATCACATTGAAAGATGTTGAGGCGAGCGTCAACCAAGTTATGGCGGAGCGACAAGGCGTAGATACATCACAAATGCAATTAACAACCGGCGCAGATCTCACTCGTGGCCAATTACAATTTTTGCTTACATCAGCGGTAATTGAGGAAGTGGCAAAAACCGAAAACATTTCTGTTTCCGCTTCAGATGTTGAAAAATATCGTGCAAGTATTGTCAGCCAACTTGGTGGCGAAGAGAAGTTGAAATTAGTTTTGGTACAAGCAGCAATTGCAAGTAAAGATATTGAATTAGTCCTGCGACGAGATGTCATTGTCCAAAAACTTACTGATGCCATCGTTGCAACGGGAGTTGCACAAACCGATGCGGCGTCTGTCGTGCAAGAGGCGATATTGAGCACTGCTAAGAAATTGAAAATAACAGTGAATCCAAAGTATGGAACATGGAATGCAACGACCGGCATGATTGAAGATTCAAACGCTGCAGGAGATGCGGTTAATCCATAACCATTAGCCAACATGCGATACCCGACTGAGCAATTACAGCGCTTAGCTGAGGTAATGGATCGTTTGCGATCACCGGGCGGTTGTCCTTGGGATGCTGAGCAAACCCATGAATCACTTCTGAAATATCTGCTCGAGGAAGCATATGAATATATTGAAGCTGTTGAGAGCGGCGATGCAGAAGCGATGAAAGAAGAGTTAGGCGACTTACTCTTGCAAGTTTATTTTCATGCCCGGATCGCCGAAGAGCGAAGTGATAAACCATTTTCAGTCGATGATGTTGCGCGCGTTGTCGCTGAAAAACTTATTCATCGCCACCCCCACGTCTTTGGAGATACTCAGGTACAGACCAGTGAAGATGTGAAGCAGAATTGGGAAACCATCAAGAATGCGGAAAAATCTCGGACGTCGGTTATTGATGGCGTTCCACTGGGTCAACCCGCGTTACCGCTAGCCGCTAAATTAATTCATCGTGCCGCAAAGAATGGTGTCAAACTCCCACACTTTGATCTGCCAGAAAATCATGAAGGCACGATCACCGAAAAATTAGTCGGAGAAGCGTTAATGAATATTGTGGCGCTCGCTGAAAAAAATAATATTGATCCGGAATCCGCGCTACGAAGTGCAGCGCTGGCATATGCAGAAAAGTTGCGAAATTCTGCTCCTCAGTAATTACAAGGTAGACTTACCGAAACACTAAGTACAACTGGAGATTCCTGTGGCAGCAATTGACATTATCGGCGCTCGCGAAATTCTTGATTCCCGTGGCAACCCAACGGTTGAGGTCGAAGTAATTCTCGATGATGGCACAGTAGGGCGAGCAGCAGTTCCAAGTGGCGCATCAACGGGAGCGTTTGAGGCGGCAGAACTTCGAGATGGTGGCGATCGTTATCTTGGAAAAGGTGTTGAAAAGGCAGTCGCGAATGTCATCGAAGAGATTGCTCCCGAAGTAGAAGGTTTAGAAGCGCAAGATCAGCGCATCATTGATGAAACGATGATTGCTCTTGATGGCACTGCAAATAAATCTCGTTTAGGCGCTAATGCAATTCTTGGCGTTTCGTTAGCTGCTGCAAAAGCAGCAGCAGAGAGCGCAGATCTCTCATTCTTTAGATATATCGGTGGCCCCAACGCAGCTACTTTGCCAGTGCCGATGATGAACATTCTCAATGGCGGCGCACACGCTGATACCAATGTTGATATTCAAGAGTTTATGATTGCACCGATTGGCGCAACAACATTTCGAGAATCACTTCGCTGGGGCGCTGAGATTTATCACAGTCTGAAATCAGTATTAAAGAAACGTGGCTTAGCGACAAGTATTGGCGATGAAGGTGGCTTTGCCCCAAATTTAGATAGCAATAGCGCAGCCCTCGATCTCATCCTTGAAGCAATCGAAAAAGCTGGCTTTAAAGCCGGTACGGAAATAGCACTTGCGATGGATGTTGCCGCAACTGAATTCCATGAAGGCGGTAGTTACTCATTCGAAGGATCAAAACTTTCATCCGCTGAACTCATCAGTTACTACAAAGGGCTCGTTGCAAAATACCCGATAGTTTCTATCGAAGATCCACTCTCAGAAGATGATTGGGATGGTTGGAACGCAATGACAAGAGAGTTAGGTTCAAAAATTCAACTCGTGGGCGATGATCTTTTTGTTACCAATCCAACTCGACTCGCTCGAGGAATTGAAGCTCAGACCGCAAATGCGCTCTTAGTGAAAGTAAATCAAATCGGAACTCTCACCGAAACACTTGATGCCGTGTCGATGGCGCATCGCGCTGGTTATCGATCCATGATGAGCCATCGTTCGGGTGAAACCGAAGACACCACCATCGCAGATCTCGCTGTTGCAGCCGAGTGTGGACAGATAAAGACTGGCGCGCCAGCTCGAAGTGAGCGGGTAGCTAAATACAACCAATTACTTCGTATCGAAGAGGAATTAGGCGATAGCGCTAAGTACGCAGGTCGCAGCGCTTTCCCTCGCTTCAAGTCATAATTGGCAGGTGCGTAAAAGAATTCAACGAGCGCCGCAACTCCTTGTTTCGCGACTTGAAGAAGCGGGAATTTCTGGCCGAGTCTTTATCGTTCTGCTTGCGCTCTTTATTGCCGCTCTTACGTTAGCGCCACCGGTAAAGAATTACTTTGTACAGCGTGCCCAAATAAGTGCGTTACAAGCAAATGTCTCCGACAATGCACAACAACTTGCTGCGGCGCGTGCCGAATTAGAACAATGGAAAGATACTTCGTACATTAAAACACAAGCGAGAAAACGACTTCATTTTGTATTACCGGGAGAGCGCGAATACATCGTGATTGGTGTAACTGGTGCAGCAGCCAATTCGCTTTCGACCGCAGCGCCAGTCTCTGAACAATTTCCACTAGGAATTCCGTGGTATTCCCGCGTGATCTCTTCAATTACTTCGGTGGGCGCTTCCGGTGGGTGAGCGACCAACTGAGCGAGATTTATCTGTGATTGCTGATCAACTGCAGCGAGCACCGCGCGATGTCCATGCTATTGCTCATCGCTGTCCGTGTGGCAACCCAGATGTCGTTGAAACTCCACCGCGTCTTAGTGATGGTTCGCCATTTCCAACTTTTTATTACGCTACCTGTCCACGATTAACTGCGGCAATTTCAACGTTAGAGACAACTGGATTGATGGCAGAGATGACAGAACGGTTGGTAAAAGATCCAGAATTAGCTGGTGAATATATGGCCGCTCACATGGATTATTTAGCGGCGCGGGCGGCGTTAGGAATTGATGTGCCAGAAATTGCAGGAATTTCAGCGGGTGGAATGCCAGATCGAGTTAAGTGTCTTCATTCGCTCATCGCTCATTCACTGGCAGCGGGGGAAGGCGTTAATCCATTAGGTGATGAAGCGCTGAAGAGCCTTCCAGAATGGTGGCGCAATGCGTGTAGCAGCGATTGATTGCGGCACTAATTCACTTCGATTATTGATTGCAGATATTGATCAAGGAAATTTTCGCGAGATATATCGCACCATGGAAGTGGTGCGGTTAGGCGAAGGCGTCGATCAGAATAAAACATTTAAATTAGAAGCAATCGATCGAACGCTTACTGCGCTACAAACGTTCTCGGGTGAGATTACTCGACGCGGTGTAGAACGAATTCGCTTTTGTGCAACCAGCGCAACGCGAGATGCCACAAATCGAGATCTCTTCATTAAAGGCGTTGAAGAAATTCTAGGAATCACTCCGGAAGTCATCCCAGGAACCGAAGAAGCATCGCTCTCATTCCGTGGCGCTACTAAAGAACTTGCTACAGCCGAGGGGCCATTTCTTGTCGTTGATATTGGGGGCGGCTCCACCGAGTTTGTTTATGGCACAGAGAATGTGATCGCTGCACGGAGCGTTAACGTAGGTTGTGTTCGAATGGCGGAACGACATCAACTCACATCACCGCTTTCAGAAAGTTCGCGAACTGCTGCCATTGCCGATATCGATGCAGCGATTGCAGAAGCTGCCTCAGAAGTACCGTTAACAAAGGCGCGCTCAGTCATCGCGGTAGCTGGCACAGCCACGACCGTGGCAGCAGCTGCGCTGGGACTTGAAACCTACGATCGATACGCGATCCATCTCGCGCGTATTAGCGCGGAAAAGACGCATGAGATTGCTCATTCGTTCGCTTCGATGACACGAAGTGAGATTGCTGCACTGGGCTATATGCATCCGGGTCGAGTTGATGTCATCACTGCAGGTTCACTAGTGCTCTCCCGAATTATGAGTGCGACCGGCGCGAAAGAATTTATAGCATCGGAAGCAGACATACTTGATGGAATGGCGTGGTCACTTGCCGAGAAGTAAACCGCAACATATTGCTCCAGCAATTAAGTCGCTTAATGTATTAAATAAGAAAATAATTGAGTGCAATGCTTGTGCCAGATTAGAGAAATGGTGCAAGACAGTTGCGAGTGAAAAACGGCGAGCATACGCAGAAGAAGAGTATTGGGGTCGCCCCATTCCAAGTTTTGGTCCCACTGATGCAAAAATCTTGATTGTCGGATTAGCTCCTGGTGCGCATGGTGCAAATAGAACTGGTCGAATATTTACCGGTGATCGTTCTGGTGATTGGCTCTATGGCTCGCTCTATCGAAATGGATTAGCAAAAATTCCGACGAGTACAGCACGTAACGATGGCCAAGAACTCTATGGAACACGGATTGCATGTGCGGTGCGATGTGCGCCACCAGAGAACAAACCGTCGACTGAGGAAAGTGCTCGATGTGCGCCGTATCTCCTTCGCGAAGTAGAACTTCTCCTGCCGACAGTCCGCTCCTTCCTTGTACTGGGAAATTTCGCATGGAAAGCACTTTTAAATACATTTCAAAGCCTTGACCCAGTTGCTTTTAAGGAATATCTGCGACCGTTACCGCGTTTTGGACATGGCGCTTCATTTCGGATCGTCCTGCGAGATGGAGTGGAGCGATATGTGGTTGGGAGTTACCACCCCAGCCAACAGAACACCTTTACTGGAAAACTCACGGAGGGAGCGCTCGATGCAGTAGTAAAAATCGCTGTAAAACGAGCGCGTTAATTGCGATCAAAGAGGACAGGTAGATTTACCCACTCAGTGCGCCCCTGTAGCCCAACGGCAGAGGCAGACGACTTAAAATCGTCACAGTGTGGGTTCGACCCCCACCGGGGGCACGAAAAAATTAAAGCTAAAAATTAAAGCTAGAAATTAAAGAAAAAATTAAAGGAAAAATTGAGAGATAAGAAAAAAAGGAGAGAGATGAAAAGTTCAAATCCAGTACTAAGTAAGGCATTTAATGGCCAACGTGGATTTGCTGCAATGGATGTTAATGATGTTCGAGAAAGTGATGTGACTTCGCTCGAAGAGAGTTACAACTCGCCCGCTGCTTCAGCGTTGCGTACTGGCCGGATGACTATTGATGATGTTGTCACCCGCACCGGAATCCTCTTTGCAATTCTTTTAGTCACTGGTGCTTTTGCCTGGACCGCAAATCTTGGTGGTGGCGCACTACTTCTTGGTTTTGGTGGCGGATTCATTCTCGCAATGGTTATCTCATTCAGCAAAAAAGTTCGACCAGCGCTCATCATGCTTTATGCCGCGCTTGAAGGTTTAGCACTTGGTGTTATCAGTCATTTGTATGACGCTGCGTATGACGGAATCGTTGTACAAGCAGTTGTCGCAACGTTGGCAGCAATTGCCGGTGTTCTCTTCGCATATAAGAGTGGCCGGATTCGCGTTACTGCAAAATTTACTAAAACTTTGATGGCAGCAGTATTTGGCTATTTAGCCCTAGGTATTGCAAGTTTGATCGCTGGCGCTTTCTTTAGCGTGGGTGGCGGACTTGGGTTCTTTGGCTTAAGTGGATTTGGCCCACTGTTGGCTATCGCTGGCGTAGCAATCGCAAGCTTCTTCTTGGTTCTTGATTTCGATCAAATTGAAAAGGGCGTTCGAGCTGGCGTACCGCAAGAACAATCCTGGGTCGCAGGATTCGGCTTGATGGTCACTGTTGTCTGGCTCTACATGGAAGTTTTGCGACTCATCTCAATTTTGCGTCGCGACTAATTTCATTACCGAATAAAAACAGTTAATTAACTAGAGCGGCTCTTCTCCAATTCGTGGAGCAGAGCCGCTTCTGTTTTGTAGATCACGAGTTTCTGGCAGATCAATCACCAAGAAGAGTGCAACTGAGAATGCGAGCGCGGAAACAATAAGCGACGTTCGGTAATTAGAGAGGTCTGAAACAAATCCCAACAAGATTGGCCCCACCATCATTCCCGCATCACCAGCCATTTGGAAAACTGCAATCACGCGACCGCTTCTGCCTTTAATGACATCACCAACAAGTGCGGCGCCAGTATTACCGTAAGCACCACCAATTCCTAAGAACAACATTGCAACGAGATAAAACCAGATCGATTGGGCAAGAATTAATGTGGTAATTCCGCAGGCGATGAAGATAAATCCAATGCTTAAGGCTTTCTTTCTGCCTGCGCTATCTGAGAATTTTCCAGCGCGAATCAGAATTAAACCTTGCGCGAGTGCACTGACAGTAAAACCAATTCCCACCAAAGTGGTTGTGCCACCGAGATCTTGAATAACGTAGAGCGGCAGGATTGATGATCTCACGCCAAAGAGAATCCAACTTGTTAAGAAGGTCATGATGAGCGCATACCGAAATGCTTTGATTCCAAAGGCTTCGCGAATAGTTGTTGCTGGAAGTAAATGAATCGGTTCATCTTTCTTACCCATGCGTTGCTCGGAGAGAAAAATCAAGCCAGTAAGTCCGGCGAGTGTGAGCGTTACCGAATAAATGAAGAAAGGCGCACGGGGAGAGAAAGCAATGAGCGCGCCACCAAATGCTGGTCCAGCAATTCCACCAACGAGAAATCCACCAGTAGTTACTGACTGAGCACGGCCGCGTTTATCATCGCTGGTCATTCGAATTACCAGCGAACTCGATGCGACCGAGAACATCGAAGACCCAAGTCCACCGGCAGCGCGGAGTAAGAGCAGTTGTTCATAGCTCTGTGCTAATCCGGTAAGGAAGACAAAAAAAGCGACCATAAATAGCCCGCTACCAAGTACAAATCTCTCACCGAATCGTTCAACAAGTTTTCCGGAAACTAAACCGGAAGCAAGGCGAGTAATGGCAAACATAGAAATGACTAAGCCAATTGCTGCATTGCTCACGCCAAAAGATTTTGCGAAGATTGGGATGGCAGGAATGATTAAGCCAAAACCCAATGCAACAAAGAAAGAAACCGCTGTTATTACCGTTACTTCACGCGGTAAATCAGTAAACGGTGAAGAAAACCGTTTAATGGCTTAACCGACCGATTCGCCCGCGGCTTCTTGTCGTGCGCTGGCATGTTCGGCACCAGATTGCAATGGTTTTTCTCGCAAGAAGAGAGCAAAGAAGAAGCCGAGCAAAGTTACTGGCGCTGCAGCGATAAACACAACGTGGAAGGCATCAGTAAATGCTGTTAATACGACAGTCTTTACCGCTTCTGGGAGTTGAGCGATTCCCGCAGTGTTGCTTGTGAGTGAACCAATTGCTGCTGGATCAATTTGGGAGGCAACAGCTGGATTTGCTTTAGCAAATTCAGTAAAACCACTCTTCATATTCTTAGTAACTTGATCAGTAAGAATCGTTCCAAAAATTGCTGTTCCAAATGCGCCACCGAGGGATCGGAAAAATGTATTACCGCTCGTTGCAACGCCAAGATCTTTGAAATCGATATCGTTCTGAAGAGCGATAACAATGGTCTGCATGGAAAGTCCAAGGCCCATTCCAACGATGATCGCGTAAATAGAGAGCTGCCAATATGGCGTCTCAATACCTAATCGGGTCATGAGCAGAAGTCCTAATGACATCAAGAGCGTTCCAATGAGGGGGAACTTCTTGTATTTACCAGTCTTAGAAATAATTCGACCGCTGGTGATTGTCATTGACACAATACCGAGCATTAGCGGAATTAATTTTAAACCAGCTTGAGTTGCGCTATTGACTTTAACCACTTGTAAGTAGAGAGGCAACATCACAATAGCGCCGAACATGCCAGCACCGATAATGAACCCAAGGATTGAAGTGAGCGAGAACGTGTGATTCTTAAAGAGCGTGAGCGGAATAATTGGTTCTACTGCGGT
>CAXBQM010000038.1:0-11177 GCA_963978235.1 uncultured bacterium
TAAGTAGTACAAGAGTGAAGCGAGGATGTTGTGAAAGTTAAACCAAGCGTGAAGAAGATTTGCGACAAGTGCAAAGTCGTACGTCGTAATGGTCGCGTCATGGTTATTTGCGACAACCTTCGTCACAAGCAACGACAAGGATAATTTAAGAAGGACAATAAATTTTAATTAAGCAATTAATTAAAAAATAAATAACGAACGCGTGGCACAACTGAGAAATCAGACCTCCTGTCCGAAGGCGGGAGCCCTCACGGGGAGTGTCGCGGAGGACCTTCGGATAACGGAAAAGGTAAGAAATGGCCCGTCTAGTTGGCGTCGACCTGCCGCGTGAAAAACGGCTTGAGGTTGCGCTTCAATACATTTTCGGAATTGGCCAAACTCGCGCGCATGCAACACTCGCAGCGACTGGCGTATCCGGAGATATTCGCGTGAAAGATCTGCAAGAACCAGATCTGATCAAGCTTCGTGAATACATCGAAGCAAATTACAAAATCGAAGGTGATCTTCGCCGAGAAATTGCTGGCGATATCCGTCGTAAAGTTGAAATTCAGTGCTACCAAGGAATTCGCCATCGCAAAGGTCTTCCAGTACGTGGTCAGCGCACTCACACCAATGCGCGTACACGTAAAGGACCACGTGTTGCTATCGCCGGTAAGAAGAAGGAGACCAAGTAATGGCCGCCCCTAAAGCTAAAACCGCAGCAACACCTACAAAAGCAAAGGTGAAGACGCGTAAAAAAGAGAAGAAGAATGTCTCTTTTGGTCATGCGTATATCAAGAGCACCTTTAATAACACCATTATTTCTATTACTGATCCTTCCGGCGCAGTGATCTCCTGGTCATCTTCAGGACAGATCGGCTTCAAAGGCTCGAAGAAATCAACACCATTCGCCGCTCAGCTCGCTGCTGAAGCTGCTGCTCGTAAAGCACAAGAGCATGGTTTGAAGAAAGTAGATGTTTTCGTGAAGGGCCCCGGCTCAGGTCGCGAAACTGCAATCCGTTCATTGCAAGCAGCTGGTTTGGAAGTTGGAGCGATCGCAGATGTCACTCCAATGGCACATAACGGTTGCCGCCCACCGAAACCACGTCGAGTTTAAGGAAGGAAGAGAAAACATGGCTCGTTATTCAGGAGCAGACTGCAAGCGTTGCCGTCGCGAAAAAGTAAAGCTCTTCCTCAAGGGCTCTAAGTGCGATGGTCCAAAGTGTCCAATTGAGTCACGCCCATTCCCACCGGGACAACATGGTCGTGGCCGCGCCAAAGAGAGTGAATATCTCTTGCAGATGCGCGAGAAGCAAAAGTGCGCACGTATCTACGGTGTACTTGAGCGCCAATTCCGTAACTATTACGAAGAGGCAAGCCGTCTTGCTGGTAAGACCGGTGAGAACTTGTTAATTCTTCTTGAAACTCGTCTCGACAACGTTATCTATCGCGCAGGTTTTGCAAAGAGCCGCGATATGGCACGTCAGATTGTTCGCCACGGCCACATTCTTGTTAATGGAAAGAAGGTAGACATTCCGTCTTACCGAGTTTCCACTTTTGACTTAGTTGAAGTTCAACAGAAGTCACAAGATTTGACGCCATTTATTGTGGCTAGCGCTGAATTTGGCGAGAAGTCAGTCCCATCATGGATGGAAGTAGTTCCATCAGCGATGCGCATCATCATTCACGGCCAACCAAACCGCGCTGTGATTGATACTCAAGTTCAAGAGCAGTTGATCGTTGAACTTTATTCCAAGTAGTAATTAACGGGCTCTTCAAAGCCTTAAAAACTAAAAAAGAAAAATTGAATAAGAACTAAATAAAAAAGCAGGACATCAAATAGCGGATGTCCCAGACCTATGGAGGAAGCCAGTGCTCATTGCACAACGTCCAGTACTTTCAGAGGAAGTAGTAAACGAGAGCCGTTCACGATTCGTGATCGAACCACTTGAACCAGGCTTTGGTTACACCCTCGGAAACTCGCTCCGCCGTACCTTGCTCTCGTCAATTCCCGGCGCTGCTGTAACCAGCATCCGCGTGAATGGTGCGCTTCATGAGTTCACCACTCTTGAAGGAGTAAAGGAAGATCTCACCGAGATCGTGCTCAACATCAAGAACCTCGTTTTCTCTTCAGATAACGATGAGCCAACAATTGCGTATATCCGCAAAAACGGAGAAGGCAAAGTAACCGGCGCTGATGTTGGAGTTCCAGCAGGTGTACAGGTCCACAATCCAGAACTTCACATTGCGACCTTGAACGGTAAAGCAAATGTTGAAATCGAACTTACTATTGAACGCGGTCGCGGTTATGTGACAGCAGTTCAGAACAAGCAAGTTGGTGCAGAGATTGGTCGAATTCCAGTCGATTCCATCTATTCACCAGTGCTTCGCGTAACGTACAAAGTTGAAGCAACTCGTGTTGAACAACGTACCGACTTCGATCGTTTGATTGTTGATGTCGAGACAAAGCGTTCTATCTCACCTCGCGATGCGATGGCGTCAGCAGGTAAGACGCTGGTTGAACTCTTCGGTCTTGCACACGAATTAAATTACGCAGCAGAAGGTATTGATCTTGGACCATCTATCCAAGATGCAGCGCTCGCAGCTGATCTTGCACTTCCAATCGAAGATCTCGATCTCACAGTCCGTTCCTACAACTGCTTGAAGCGTGAAGGAATTCATACTGTTGGTGAATTGATCGGACGAAGCGAAGCAGATCTCCTTGATATCCGTAACTTTGGTTCCAAATCAATCGATGAAGTGAAGGCAAAACTCCATTCCATGGGAATGCAGTTGAAGGATTCTCCAGTCGGCTTTGATCCAACCAAGCATCAAAACTATGGAATCGATGTCGATCTCGATTCAGATCAGGCTTAAGGAGTAACCATGCCAAAACCATCTAGAGGCCCTCGTCTTGGAGCAGGTCCCGCTCATGAGCGGCTCTTGCTTCGTACGCTCGCGGAACAACTTTTCCAACATGGAAAAGTAAAGACAACTGAAGCGAAAGCAAAGAAGTTGCGTCCACTTGCGGAGAAACTTATTACTCATGCAAAGAAAGGCGACTTGGCAGCACGTCGTCTCGTTGCAGCACAGATTTCTAATAAGAGCGTTGTTCATACTCTCTTTACTGAAATTGGTCCTCGCTTTGAAGCACGCAATGGTGGTTACACGCGAATCACTAAGGTGGGTCCACGCAAAGGAGATAACGCGCCAATGGCGGTTATCGAAGTTCTCAAAGATGGCGTGACCGCAAAGCAGGCAACTGTTGGTGAAGCAGAAGCTGTGGCGAAATCTGCAGCGAAGAAGACCGCTAGCAAAGCACCAGCGAAAAAGGCTCCAGCGAAGAAAGCTGCGAAAAAAGCTGCTGCGAAGTAAATCTCGCGTAGCGATTATTAAATAAAAGAAAGTTAGATTAGAAGATGGAACCCACTCTCAATCCCGAGAGTGGGTTTCTTCGTTTACGGATCGATTTTTCTTATGATGGAACGGGTTTTTCTGGTTGGGCAAAGCAAGTTGATCGCCGCACAATTCAAGGTGAACTTGAAGCAGCGCTAGAAGGGATGACGCGAAATCCCGTTGCGCTCGTTGTCGCCGGCCGCACCGATGCCGGCGTACATGCAACTCACGCCGTTGCCCATGTCGATATTCCAGAACGCGATCACGATGCAAAAGAGTGGGACTTAGCTAATTTCACTTACCGTCTCAATCGAATCCTTGCCGATGATGTACGGATTCATAATATTTCACTAGCACCAGCGCACTTTCATGCACGATTTTCCGCACTTCGACGGCATTATGTTTATAAGATCGCAGATAATCAGCAATTAGTTCCACCACTTAAGCGAATCGATGTGGCAACCTGGTATCGACCGCTGGATGTAGAACGTATGAATGCAGCAAGTGCACGATTACTTGGTGAACATGATTTCACGACATTCTGTAAACCAAATGGCAGTGGAAGTTCTAGCGCGATTCGTCGCCTCGAAGTATTTTCATGGCGCCGCGATGCGGATGGTTATCTCTACGCAGATGTGATTGCTGATGCGTTCTGTTACTCCATGGTGCGCAATATCGTCGGTGCAGTTGTCTGCGTTGGCGAAGGTCGGTTTGAACCAGAGTGGATCTCTACACTTCTCGAACAACGTAAGCGAGTGAGTGAATCATTAGTTTTTCCAGCACGTGGCTTGACCTTAGTTGATGTGGAGTACCCAGCAGATTCTGAATTGTTAGAGCGTTCTCAAACAACGATCGGTCTTCGCACCGAATTTGCCGAGTAAAAGTAATGGGACATATTGATGTCAGCGGAATCGAATTTTCGCTCTCGGATGGACGCGTCTTACTCAACGATGTCAGTTTTCGAGTGGGCGAAGGTGCAAAGGCTGCGCTAATCGGCCCCAACGGTTCTGGCAAGACAACGTTGGTAAAGATGATTTGCGGAGATCTGCAACCAGATTCTGGTGCGATATCAATTTCAGGTGGACTGGGCATCATGCGCCAGTTCATTGGTTCGGTTCGTGATTCATCAACAGTTCGCGATCTTCTTATTTCAGTTTCACCAGAGAAAATTCGAATTGCCGCGAAAAAAATGAGTGAGGCGGAAGCTGCGATGAACGCTGAACCAGATTCCGAAAAAGCGCAGATGAATTACGCGCAGGCAATCTCGGATTGGGGCGACGTTGGCGGCTATGAAGCGGAAGTGATGTGGGATGTCTCATGTACCGCTGCGCTAGGAAAGAGTTTTGACGACGTATCGACCCGGGAAGTCAACACACTTTCAGGTGGTGAGCAGAAAAAGCTGGTACTTAACGTATTACTCAATGGTCCGGAAGAAGTACTTATTCTCGACGAACCAGATAATTACCTTGATGTGCCTTCAAAACGATGGCTAGAAGAAGAAATTAAGAGTTCTCACAAGACAATTCTCTTTATTAGCCACGATCGAGAGTTGTTACATACCTGCGCAAATCGAATTGTGACATTAGAGCAGAGCGTTTCTGGCAACACAGCGTGGATTCATGGCGCGGGTTTTGCAACATGGCATGAAGCGAGAAAAGCGCGCAATGCACGTTTTGCTGAATTAATGCTCCGTTGGGAACAAGAACACACTCGCCTTAAAGAATTAGTTTTAACGCTACATAATCAAGCGAAGAGTTCACCAGATATGGCTTCAAAGTATCGAGCGATGCAAACTCGGTTACGTAAGTTTGAAGAGATTGGCCCACCGCCAGCACCACCTATGGAGCAGGATGTGAAAGTTGAACTTACTGGTGGCAGAACTGGTGAACGAGTTGTGACCTGTGAGAACTTGGTCCTTGAAGGTTTAACAAAACCTTTTTCAATTGAATTTTTCTATGGTGATCGAGTGGGAGTGCTCGGAAAAAACGGCACTGGAAAATCACATTTCTTACGGTTACTTGCCGGTGATAGTTCGGTGAAATTTAGTGGGAACTATAAATTAGGAGCGCGAGTTGTTCCTGGCCATTTTGCGCAAACGCATGCTCATCCAGAATTCATTGGCAAGAAATTAATTGAAATTCTCTGGGAGGAACATTCACTTCAACTTGGTCCAGCCATGAGTGTGCTTGGAAATTATGAGTTGAGCCAACAAGGTGATCAACGATTTGAAACTCTCTCTGGCGGACAACAAGCACGCTTTCAAGTTCTCTTATTAGAACTATCTGGCGACACACTTCTTTTATTAGATGAGCCAACAGATAACTTAGATCTTGCATCAGCCGAATCATTAGAAGCCTCGATCTACCGTTATCGAGGCACAGTATTTGCAGTGACCCACGATCGTTGGTTTGCTCGAGGATTTACAAGATTTTTGATTTTCGGGGCGGATGGCCGGGTTTACGAAAGTCCGGAACCGATTTGGGAGCATTGATTTCAGGCTCATTTTGACCCCATGCGAGCCCAACGGGTAACCTACGGCTTCTGTCTTGGGCTCACGTATGAGTGAGAGCAAGTAAAGAAAGCCCGAAGAATGAAATATCAGAACGAGTGAAAGAGGAACTGCTGTGCGTACTTATAGTCCGAAACCTGGCGATGAGGCGCGCACCTGGCATGTCATTGATGCCAACAACGTAGTTCTTGGTCGACTTGCATCACATGCTGCACATCTTCTTCGTGGCAAACATAAACCAACGTTTGCACCTCACATGGATATGGGCGACTTCGTCATCGTCATCAACGCAGATAAAGTTGTATTGACTGGGCAGAAACTCAATCAAAAGTTTGCACATCGCCATTCAAATTATCCAGGCGGTCTTACCTCAACCAAGTATGTTGATTTAATTGAGAAGTTCCCAACAAAAGCAATTGAAAAGGCAATCAAGGGAATGTTGCCAAAGAATTCGATGGGCAAGCAGATGGCGAGCAAGTTGAAAGTTTATGCTGGCGAATCCCATCCACATGGCAACCAAAATCCAACACCATACGTTTTCAATCAAGTAAGCCAGATCGTTAAGTAGATTTAATAGGAAATCAGAAAAGGAATATCAATGTCAGATCGCATCGTAGATAACGACGAGAACCCAACGTCATACAGCTCCTCATCAGCAGGCGCTGCGACACATCGCCCTGCCGTCATTGCAGATGGCGCTGGTGTTGGACGTCGTAAAGAAGCGGTTGCGCGAGTTCGACTTATTCCAGGTAGTGGTCGATGGGTAGTTAATGGCAAGCCACTCGATGTTTATTTCCCAAATAAAGTTCACCAACAATCAGTTTCAGAACCACTACGTACAGTTGGCGCGGAAGGTAAGTACGACGTTATTGCGCGAATTGATGGCGGCGGAATTTCTGGACAAGCCGGCTCACTTCGACTTGGCGTCGCACGTGCACTGAACGAAATTGATCGCGATGCAAATCGTCCAGCGCTTAAGAAAGCTGGCTTCCTCACACGTGATCCACGCGTTATTGAGCGCAAGAAGTACGGCCTCAAGAAAGCACGTAAGCGCTCGCAATACAGCAAGCGTTAATTTCTTCTCGCTCAGTTATGGCGCTCTTTGGCACAGATGGTGTCAGAGGCGTTGCGAACAAAGATCTCACCGCTGAACTAGCCCTTGATTTAGCGGTCGCCGCTGCACATGTTCTCGCAGAAGGTGGCGAATTTGCCGGCCACAAACCCAAAGCAATTGTTGGCCAAGACTCGCGCGCATCGGGGGAATTTCTTGAAGCTGCAGTCTGTGCGGGACTTGCAAGTGCTGGGATTGATGTCTATCGAGTAGGAATTCTGCCAACTCCGGCAGTTGCTCATCTCGTCGCGACATCGGGCGCTGATTTGGGCGTAATGATTAGCGCTTCACATAACCCGATGCCAGACAATGGGATTAAATTCTTTGCGCGTGGCGGCGGAAAACTCGATGATGCACTTGAAGCGGCAATTGAAAAACGACTTGGCGAACCGTGGGATCGACCTACTGGTAACGGCGTTGGTCGAATTATTGTTGATGAAAGCGCGCGCGAAACGTACTTAACACATCTCTTACAAGGTGTGACAACGCCTCTCAACGGAATAAAAATTGTCGTTGATTGTGCAAATGGGGCATCGTCTTTTGTAGCGCCCGAAGCATATCGACGCGCAGGTGCGACCGTTATTGCAATTTCACATTCTCCTAATGGCATTAATATCAATGACAATTGCGGTTCAACACATCTAACAAACCTCAAACAAGAAGTACTCGCCCAGAAGGCAGATTTAGGTATCGCTCATGACGGTGATGCTGATCGAGTTCTTGCGGTTGATCATTTGGGAAATGAGATAGACGGCGATTACATTCTGGCGATCCTTGCGAAATCTCTTCATCAATCTGGATCATTGAATCACGCAACCGTTGTGGGAACTGTCATGAGCAATCTGGGCTTTATCCGCGCAATGGAGAAGATTGGAATTTCAGTTGTCACCACTGCAGTTGGTGATCGGTATGTTTTAGAGAAAATGCAGAGCGAAAACTACATATTGGGCGGTGAACAATCAGGACATGTCATCATGCGTCAATTTGCTCAAACCGGAGATGGAGTCTTAACGGCGCTGCATTTAATGCAGGAAGTAGTCAAAAGTGGGAAAACGCTTGCCGAGAATGCAACGTTGATGACGCGTTATCCGCAGGTACTAGTGAATGTTTCTGGCGTAAGAAAAGAAATGGTTTCTACCAATCAAGCGGTTCACAACGCGGTTGCAGAGATCACAGCAAAATTAGGCAAGACCGGTCGAGTATTACTTCGCGCGTCCGGGACCGAACCGCTGATTCGCGTCATGGTTGAGGCAGAATCAATTGATAATGCAACGACGTATGCGCAAGAACTTGCCTCACTAGTAAAATCAGAACTGGCGCTTTAGATTCGACCTATGCAGTTATAAGGAGTTCACATGTGTGGCATCGTCGGATACACCGGCGCACAACCGGCACTCACTCCTGTTATTGAAGGTCTGCGCAGACTTGAATATCGCGGTTACGACTCTGCTGGCGTTGCGCTATCTACTTCAAAGAGCGAGAAACTTTTTGTCGCAAAAAAAGCTGGCAAACTCGTCAATTTAGAATCTGAACTTTCGCATAACCACGATGATGCACACGCTGGAATTGGCCACACTCGGTGGGCAACGCATGGTGGCCCCACTGATATTAATGCCCATCCGCATCTTTCAAATGATGGAAAACTCGCTGTTATTCATAATGGAATTATTGAAAATTATCGTGAGTTAAGAGCGATTCTCGAAAAGCGCGGATACACCTTTACTTCGGAGACTGATACCGAATCAGTTGCCCATTTATTAAGTGAAACGTTAAAAACGAAAAGTGATCTAGCGGATGCAATGCGTCTTGTCTGTCAACAATTAAAAGGCTCATTCACCCTACTTGCCATTCACTCAGATCAACCCGATCGAATCGTGGGTGCTCGTAGAAATTCACCACTTGTAGTTGGCGTAGGAACGGGTGAAAATTTCTTAGCATCGGATGTCTCAGCATTTATTTCTTATACGAAGAAAGCATTGGAATTAGGGCAAGATCACGTTGTTGATGTCACGCCTTCTAACATAGTGGTGACTGATCTTGACGGAAAAGTTGTGGCGCCAAAGAGTTATGAAATTACCTGGGATGCCAGCGCCGCCGAACGCGGTGGCTACTCCCACTTCATGTTAAAGGAAATTTTTGAACAACCAAAAGCAATTTCCGATACTTTGCTTGAGCGATTTCAAGGTGCGCACATTGAAATAGCGGAGTTATCAAAAATTGATTTACCAGATCGAATTCTCATACTGGCTTGTGGAACTGCATATCACGCGGGGCTCATCGGCAAATATGCGTTGGAAACTTGGGCAAAAATCCCAGTTGATGTCGAACTTGCATCAGAATTTCGATACCGACAGCCTGCGTTATCACCTCAAACATTAGTCATCACCATTTCTCAGTCGGGTGAAACGATGGATACATTGATGGCGATGCGCCATGCAAAAACGTTAGGTGCACAAGTTCTCTCCATTTGTAACACGCATGGATCAACAATTCCGCGGGAATCGGATGCAGTGATTTACACGCACGCTGGACCAGAAATTGCGGTGGCATCAACGAAAGCGCTTATTACCCAGATTGTTGCAATACATGTTCTCGCTCTTTCGTTGGCAGAGAAGAAAAATGTGATGGATGAAAGTCAGCGAACATTACTTATCAATGAACTTTTAGAACTCCCTTATAAAGTTGAACAGATTTTGGAGACGGTTGAACCACTTCGTGCAATGACACGAGGTTTTAAAGATTCAACATCGGTACTCTTTCTAGGCCGCCATGTTGGTTTTCCCGCGGCGCTAGAAGGCGCACTCAAACTCAAAGAACTTGCGTATATGCATGCTGAGGGTTTTGCAGGTGGTGAATTGAAACATGGTCCGATCGCATTAATAGATGATGGGACTCCGGTCATTGCGATTATGCCGCCACAACGGAGTGAAATTCGAGAGAAGATGGTGAGCAATATTCAAGAAGTTAAAGCGCGTGGTGCACGCGTCATCGCAATTGTTGACTCCGAGACGGATATTCCAGATGTTGCGCACGTCATACGAATTCCGAGTTCGCATGAACTTCTTCAGCCCATCTTGTCGATTGTTCCGCTACAAGTGTTTGCTTATGAAATGGCGGTTGCGCGTGGAAATGATGTTGATCAACCACGCAATCTGGCCAAATCCGTTACGGTGGAGTAATGCCGAAAGTTGATTCTCGTCGCGCGGAAATGAATCGCGCTCTGCAATGGTCGGTCATCATGCTCTTTGGCTTTCTGCTTATCACTCACCAAGTAATCATCAATGGACCATTGGTTCATCTTGATGCAATGATCGCGAACGCGCATCGACCAAAACTTGGCAATGGTCTTAACAACTTTTTAATGGTGATTGATGACTTAGGTTTACGCGGCGTTACCGCACCAATTCTTCTCATATCTGCTTTCCTCATTAGTCGCCGTTTTAAATCGTTTCGGCCACTTAATCTTTCAATTTTGTCATTAGTTGCTCTCAATCTTGTTGTGGGATTAGCAAAGTTAGGATTTGGCAGGACAAAACCGCGACTTAATGTTGATCTCCTTCACTTTGGTGGGCTTTCTTATCCAAGTGGACATGCAGCAAATGCGCTTCTTACGTGGGGGCTACTTTCATATCTCATCTTTCGTTATACCCACAAAGAACCATTTGAAGGGATGCGGTTAACCTGGCTTGTCGTATTGATTACGACATCGGTCTGCGTCGTTTCGCTCTTCCGAAATACTCATTGGCTTACCGATCTGATTGGCGGCCTTTTTATTGGTGGCGCGCTGCTCGTAGCGGTCATTGCAGTGGATCGATTTGTTCCCTCACAGAAGCAACCGTCGTAAGGTTCTCTCGTGATCGAAGGGCTCGGCATCGATGTCGTTAATATCGATCGATTTGCAGATTCGCTTGAACGAACGCCACAATTAAAGAGCCGTCTCTTTACTGAACGAGAACAATTACTTCCCATTACTTCGCTCGCAGCGCGTTTTGCCGCAAAAGAGGCGTTATATAAAGCGCTCAGTAGCGGAACTGGACTTCAGTGGCATGAAGCGGAAGTGATCAATGAAAAATCCGGTAAACCTGCATTTATCTTTACTGGCGATATCGCTGATCTCGTCGATGGTGCGCGAGTACATCTCTCACTCTCGCACGATGCGGGCGTTGCTTCAGCAATAGTGAT
>CAXBQM010000039.1:0-11105 GCA_963978235.1 uncultured bacterium
CTGGTCCTCGACCCGATACTTTTGCAACGCAAAGCAGCCGTATTCAAACTGATCGACGCAGCGCCTCTCGGCAAGGATCTGCACTACGCGCTACAGAGATGCGTGACGCGCAGCGTTCCGCGTCGCCTTACCGGCTACCCTCGGTGCCTGGCCGAATCCATGGCGCATGGTGGAGATTCTGAAGCAGGGCCAGTTCAGCCCGCTGCCGGTTGAGAAGCAGATTCTGATCATCTACGCCGGCTCGATCGGCGCGCTGGATGATCTGCCGGTGGATCAGTGCCGTCCGTTTGAAGCGGAACTGTACAAGTTCGTGGAGAACGCGCATCCGGCGATTCTGAGCGACATCCGCACCAAGAAAGCCCTGGACGATACGCTGAAGGGCCAGATGAACGCGGCGATCAAGGAATGTAAGGAAAAGTTCCTCGCGAAGAAGTAACGCGGAAACCCCATGCCGAGCTTAATCGACATTCGGCGCCGCGTACGCAGCGTCAAGAACACGCAACAGATCACCAAGGCCATGAAAATGGTCTCGGCTGCGAAGTTGCGCCGCGCGCAAGACCGCGCCCTGGCCGCCCGTCCGTATGCGACGATGCTGCGCCAGGTGCTGGCGAACGTCGCCGAGGCGGCGTCGCAGAATCCGGACGCCGGCGGGCATCCCCTGCTGGTATCGCGTCCGGAAAAGCGCATCCTGATGGTGGTGATCATCGCTGACAGCGGCCTAGCGGGTGGCTTCAACGCCAACCTGATCAAGCTGGCGCACCGCTTCGCCCTGGATCACAAAGACGCGGAGTTGACCTTCGAGCTGGTTGGCAAGAAGGGCATCAACTACTTCCGTAAGCGCGAAGTGAAGATCACTGGCGCGCACACCGACAAATTCCGCAACGTGAAGTTCGAAGATGCCGAGGCGATTGCCAACAGCATTATCGACCGCTTTGAAAAAGGCGAGATCGATGCGGTGTACCTGTTCAACAACGAGTTCAAGAGCGTGATGGCCCCGACCTTGGGCCAGGCGCGCATTCTCATATTGAAAATTCACGGTGGTGGAATGTTAAACATCCGCAAACGTATCGTGGAAAAATAGCGGCGAGCCAAAACCCAATTCATGAACGAGAAGAACTTTCCATGGATAACAGAAAAACTGAAGCGCTGATGTTAGAAATTCGTATGAGTGAGGGAATTGCACTCGCTAAATTTTCAAGTGAACAAGGAAAAATTGCTGAGAAATATCTCGCAAGTAGCCACCTCGACCATAAAAAATGGGAGCAGGGAAAGCTGGTTCTCACACAATCAGGGCGATTAATTGCCGACCGCATCGTCCGAGAACTGCTCGTGTAGCCGGTAGCGGATGAGAAAAGTAGAATCAGCAGTTATGGAAAGCCGCCAACTCGATATCTTGCGCGCGATCGTAGATGAGTATGTGGCGACGGAAGAACCGGTGGGCTCTAAAGCAATTGCTCAGCGCCACGGACTTGGTATATCGCCAGCCACTATTCGTAATGAGATGGCTTTACTTGAAGATGCGGGATTGATTACGCAACCTCACACCAGTGCCGGTCGAATTCCTACCGATCGCGGCTACCGACTCTTTGTTGATAAATTGGCAACGGTAAAACCAATTTCACATCCCGAGCGAAAAGCGATTGAAAAATTTTTAGAGAGCGCAGATGATCTCGATGATCTGATGTTGCGGACAGTTCGATTACTTTCGCAACTCACTCGACAAGTGGCTGTGATTCAATATCCAACCGAGACGCCAGTACCAGTCGAGAAAACAAAAATTGCAGTAGCCGGAACCGCACAATTTGTTCGAACCAGCCACGAAGAACTCACGGAAATTGAACCGATTCTTGAAGCGTTAGAAGAGCAAGTAGTACTTTTGAAATTACTTAATGAAGCTGGTGATTCGATCAAGGTGCGCATCGGCGAAGAACAGAACGATCGACATTTGAAGAGCGCTTCTACTATTTCCATGAGTTATAGTTCAAGCGAATACGGATCAGGAGCGGTTGGAGTTATTGGAAAGAAGCGGATGGATTATTCAAACTCGATGTCGGCAGTCAACGCAGTCGCCAACTACGTCGGCCGATTTCTGAGTGAGAAATAACGAGAGAAAACGCTATGGATCTCTATGACGCTTTAGGTGTGGGCCGTGATGCCTCGCCCGATGAAATTAAGAAGGCATATCGAAAGTTAGCGCGCGAACTCCATCCCGACGTAAATCCGGATCCGAAAGTGCAAGATCGTTTTAAAGAGATTACCGCGGCATATGAAGTATTAAGTGATCCACAAAAGCGTCAGAACTATGACATGGGTGGAAGTGGATTTGGCGCCGGCGGCTTCCAAGGTGGATTTGGTTTTGGCGACATTATGGATGCTTTCTTTGGTGGCGGTGGGCAATCACGTGGGCCACGACCACGAATGCGCGCCGGTCAAGATGCGCTGATTCGAGTAAACATTGATCTTGCGGAAGCGTGTTTTGGTACCGATCGTGAACTTAATGTTGAAACGGCAGTCTTATGTACCAAATGTCACGGAAGTGGTTGTGCTGATGGCAGTAAACCAACGACATGTTCCATCTGTAATGGTCGAGGTGAAACTCAACAAGTTACTCGCTCTTTCATTGGTCAAGTAATGACAAGTCGACCATGTAATAGTTGCCAAGGTTTTGGTACTCGAATTACCTCACCATGTCCCGAATGCGCAGGTGACGGTCGCGTGCGATCGCGCCGATCACTCGATGTGAAAATTCCAGCAGGAGTTGAAACGGGAAATCGAATTCAGATGTCAGGGGAGGGCGAAATTGGCCCAGGTGGAGGACCGGCTGGCGATTTATATGTTGAGATTGTTGTGGAAGAACACGATTACTTAGTTCGTGAAGGAAATGATCTCCACATTTCAGTCTCGGTACCAATGGTCAGCGCCGCCCTCGGAACTGAAATAACCGTGAAAACTCTTGATGGTGATGTGAATCTTGAATTAAAACCAGGTACTCAAAGTGGTGCGGTAATTCCTATTAAAGGAAAAGGAATGTCGCGGCTGCGCGGTAATGGTCGTGGCGATCTCTTTGCACATATCTCGGTGACGACTCCAACTCGATTAACAAAGAAACAAGAAGAGTTGTTACGAGCCCTCGCTGATGATCGCGGAGAAAGTGGACTTGGCGGCGAAGTGGCGAGCAAGAAAGACGGCGGGCTTTTTAGTAAGTTTCGCGACGCTTTCCGAAACTGATGCTTCATCAATTTTTCGTTTCACATCTTCCGAGTTCCGGTGAAGTGATTGTTGATGGCGATGAGGCGCATCATGCGTTGAAAGTTCTCCGAATTAAAGAAGGAGAACGAATTCGACTCAGTGATGGCGTTAAATCTTTTGCTGAAGTGGAAGTCATCTCCATTGGGAAAAGCCAATTCACCTGCTTGATTAAGAGTTATGGTGAGGTTGCACCAACTCGAATTCATCTCACCGTCGTTCAAGCGCTACCGAAAAGTGATCGCATCAAGGAAACGTTGGAGTTACTCACTGAAGGCGGCGTCTCGGAGATTATTCCGTGGCAAGCAGAGCGATCCATTGCACAGTGGCAGAGCGATAGCGAAAGTAAGTGGAATAACGCAGTGCGTGAAGCAAGTAAGCAATCCCGACGAGTTGTTATTCCAAAAGTCAGTCCACGAAAAAATTCACGTGATGTGATGACCGCACTCAAAGATGCTGATTGCGTTCTTGTTTTCCATGAATCGGAAACGCAACCACTTTCACACGTTCTTGAAAAAATTTCTACTAAGAATATTTCTCGCCTTGCGCTCATTATTGGGCCAGAAGGCGGGATATCTGAGCGTGAGTTAGCCGAATTTCTCGCAGGTGGCGCGATTGCAGTTCGCATGGGAGAACCGATTTTCCGCGCTGCTCATGCGGGAGTTGCCGCACTTGCCGCCGTACAGGCAGGTCTTAGACTGTGGTGATGAGTTGTTTATTCTGCCGAATTGTGACGTTGGAAATTCCAGCCGACATTGTGGCCGAGAGCGAACTTTCGGTGGCGTTTAATGACATCTCGCCACAAGCACCGACGCATGTACTTATTGTTCCGAAAACTCATTACGACAATGCGGCCGAGTTAGCAGATGCAAGTGCTGAAGGAATTGCTGACCTCTTTCAATTAGCGGGGGAGATTGCAGAAGCTCGTGGCCTTAATGGCTATCGAACGGTTTTTAATACTGGCGCAGAAGCAGGACAGAGTGTTTTCCACGCACACCTACATTTATTGGGAGGTCGTTCACTTACGTGGCCACCGGGATAACCAACAATAAAGTTGTCATCGCCATCCCCAGCGCAATTCCGATGGTCGCTATCACGGGGCCAGCGGATTCGTATCTTCGCCAACTTGAAAAAGCCTTTTCGCGTATTGCAATTACTGTTCGCGGAAATGAATTGATCGTTCGTGGCGATGATTTAGAAATTGAGATATTTCAATCACTTATCAGTGAACTTCTTACTGTGATTCGCAGTGGTCAAGATCTTTCCGAAGATTCAGTGCGACGATCTATTGCAATGGTTGTGAATGGCGGTAAAGATCACCCGGCCGAAGTTCTCTCCCTGAATATTCTGAGTAATCGCGGCAAAACAATTCGCCCGAAGACGGCAAATCAAAAACGCTATGTTGAAGCAATCGACCGCCACACCATTACATTTGGCATCGGCCCAGCAGGAACTGGCAAGACTTACCTGGCAATGGCAAAGGCAGTGCAAGCGCTACAAGCAAAACAAGTAAATCGCATCATCTTGACTCGACCAGCGGTAGAAGCAGGCGAGCGGTTGGGATTTCTACCAGGAACTCTCCACGAAAAGATTGATCCGTACCTTCGACCGTTATTTGATGCGTTGCACGACATGGTTGATCCTGATGCCATCCCACGATTGATGTCAGCTGGAACTATCGAAGTCGCCCCACTTGCTTACATGCGAGGTCGAACTCTGAACGATTCTTTTATTATTCTCGATGAGGCGCAAAATACTTCACCAGAACAGATGAAAATGTTCCTTACTCGACTTGGGTTTGGTTCAAAAATGGTTGTCACCGGCGATATCACTCAAGTGGATTTACCCGGAAATGTGCAATCTGGACTTCGAATTGTGAATGGAATTCTTGAAGGTGTCGCCGATATTGCGTTTATGGAATTAAATTCAGAGGATGTGGTTCGACATCGATTGGTAAGCCATATTGTTGATGCATATGCCTCATGGGATGCCGATCGCGGCGCGCGCTCGTCGGTGCGACATGTCAATCGAAATAACTAACTTCACTCAATTTACTTGTGACGAGAGCGCACTTCTCTCGCTCACAAAGTATTCACTGGCTCATATGGGAGTTCATCCTGATTCTGAACTTTCCATTTCACTCGTCGATGAAGATGAAATGAGCTCCTTACATATGCAATGGATGGATGAACCAGGCCCCACCGATGTTCTCTCATTTCCGATGGATGAAGTGAAGCCTCATTCCGCTGCTTCGGGACCTGCCTTAATTGGCGACATCGTTCTCTGTCCCAGCGTCGCTACTGAACAAGCAAAAGTTGCCGGCCACTCTGCACAAGCGGAATTAGAACTTCTTACCGCTCATGGCATTCTGCACTTGTTGGGATTTGATCATGCTCAACCAGATGAAGAACGAGAAATGTTTGAACTTCAAGAAAACCTGCTGAGGAAATGGCGCACTACGTGAGTTTTTTAACTTTCGTAGAAGTTGCTCTCCTCCTCGTTTTCGCTGGATTTCTTGCCGGGTGCGAATCCGCAATCAATTCAATTTCGCGAGTCACCATAGAGATTATTGGTGAGAAAAATAGCGCTCGCGCCTTACGAATTAAGAAGGTAGTCACGGAACCGGCTAGGTATCTCAACGTTCTTCTCTTTGTTCGAAAAGGCAGCGAACTCACTGCCACGGTGCTTGTTGCACAAGCGCTACTCAACACATATGAGAATCATGCGCTGGCATTAAGTATCGCAATTGTCGTCATGCTTGTTCTCTCCTATGTAGTAGTTGGAGTAGGACCGCGAACCCTTGCCAAGCAAAATGCTGCGCGTTGGATAGTTCCAGCTACGTATTCAGCTCGAGTTCTCGCCCGACTTCTCGGGCCAGTTACAAGTCTGCTCATTGCAATCGGAAATGCCATTACTCCAGGTAAAGGATTTAAAAAAGGTCCGTTTGCTAATGAAGAAGAGTTACGCGATTTAGTTGATCAAGCGCACGAAAGTGGATTGGTCGAAGAGGCCGAACATGAAATGATCCACTCCGTATTTGAGTTAGGTGAAACATTAGTCCGAGAACTTATGGTTCCCCGAACTGAAATGGTATGGATTGAACGGAGTAAGAGCCTGCGGCAAGCGCTCTCCCTTGCACTCCGCTCTGGGTTTAGCAGAATTCCGGTTATCGATGAGAATCTTGATTCGATTGTAGGTATTGCCTACATCAAAGATTTAGCGATGCGAAGCCATGAATATCGCGAGGCGGAGCAGAGTGAGCGGGTAGATCAACATTTAAGAGCAGCAACATTTGTTCCCGAAACCAAATCAGCGCCCGAATTACTTAAAGAAATGCAACGAGATCAGATTCATCTTGCAATTGTTGTTGATGAATACGGCGGGACAGCAGGGTTGATTACCATCGAAGACATTTTGGAAGAGATCGTTGGTGAAATCTCAGATGAATATGATGATGATGCGGAAGAAATTCAATGGCTAGATGAAAATTCAGCACGGGTTTCAGCCAGATTGCATTTAGAAGATTTAGCAGAGCATCTTTCCTGCGACCTCACTGAAGAGGAGCGAGAAGATGTCGATACCGTCGGTGGATTTATGGCAAAAACTCTTGGTCGCGTTCCTATTCCAGGAAGCACTGTCACCCTTCATGGTTGGCAAATTACTGCAGAACGAATTGTTGGTAGAAGGCATCGAATTGGCACGGTGATGGTCACTCGGAATGAAAATAAGGAATCAGTACAAGATTCGGTGTAATAGAATCGCTTAATGCGTATTGTTCGTTTCGCGCCACCATCAGGTTCGCCATTAGGCACTGATCCTCACTACGGCGTACTTGAGAACGACACGACAATTCGCGCAATTGCTAGCGATCCTCTTTATGCAGGCATTCACCTTCTTGAAACCCAAGTCTCGTTAGCCGATGTTCGGTTACTGGCTCCAGTAATTCCGCGGAGCAAAGTTGTGTGCGTGGGAAAAAATTACGCAGATCATGCGGCTGAAATGGGTGGCTCGGTACCAACTGAACCGATAATTTTTATTAAACCGAATACTTCAGTAATTGGTCCCAACGAAACTATTCAATGGCCACGTATGAGCCAGAGCGTTGACCATGAAGTCGAGTTAGCGATAATCATTAGCAAAATTTGTAAAGAAGTGCCGAAAGCTCGTGCGCATGATGTGATTTTTGGTTACACAATTGCCAACGATGTCACGGCACGAGATCTGCAGAAAGTTGATGGCCAATGGACTCGGGCTAAATCCTTTGACACTTTCTGTC
This sequence comes from uncultured bacterium, assembly GCA_963978235.1. GTDB lineage: Bacteria > Actinomycetota > Actinomycetes > Nanopelagicales > Nanopelagicaceae > UBA7398. The sequence goes on from CAXBQM010000039.1 coordinate 7,523, forward strand.
CGCTTGGACCATGGATTGAAACGGAATTCACGCCAGGAAAACAGAAAATTACTGCCAGCGTTGATGGCGCAGTGAAGCAATCGGCAACGCTCGACCAAATGGTCTTCGATGTTCCCACCATTATTGAGTTTGTGACATCGGTAATGACGCTACTTCCCGGCGATGTGATTTTGACTGGTACACCTGCCGGCATTGGTCCCATGAACCCAGGTGGTACTGTCACCGTTTCCATTGAGGGTCTCGGTGAATTGAATAATCGAGTGAGCGAGAGGCAATAATGGCTAGAGAAGTCCGCACTCGATTTGCGCCATCGCCAACCGGCGATCTCCACGTTGGAAATATTCGTACCGCGCTTTTTGATTGGGCCTACGCGCGTCATACTGGCGGAAAACTTATCTTTCGCATCGAAGATACCGATCGCGATCGAGTCACTGATGAATATATCGCCGCTGCAATTGAAACATTGAAATGGTTAGGAATTAATTGGGACGAAGGTCCAGAAGTCGGTGGACCACATGGACCTTACTTGCAATCGCAACGACTTGATATTTATTCGCATTGGGCAAAAACTTTTCTCGATAATGGCGATGCCTACCATTGTTACTGCAGCACTGAAGAGTTAGAAGCGCGACGCGAAGCCCAGCGCGCAGCAAATCTCGCGCCAGGTTATGACGGTGCATGTCGCAATCTCTCTGCTGATCAAATTTCGAAATATGTTGAAGAAGGTCGAAAGCCTGTTTTACGTATGAGAATGCCAGATGGCGAAACTAAATTCACCGACGTTATTCGTGGGGAAGTTGTCTTTGATCATAAATTCGTTCCGGACTTTGTTTTAGCACGCGCAGATGGTTCACCGCTCTACACACTTGCCGTAGCAGTAGATGACGTATTAATGAAGATCACTCACATTCTCCGTGGCGAAGATCTTCTCTCCTCAACGCCACGACAGATCCGGGTATATCAAGCAATGGGCGTAGCGCCAGAAGATTTTCCAGTCTTTGCTCACTTGCCATTCGTCATGGGACAAGACAACACCAAACTTTCTAAACGAAATGGTGAAGTTTCGGTGGCGTGGTATCGCGAACAAGGATTCCTCCCCGAAGCGATTTGCAATTATCTTGCGCTCCTTGGTTGGTCACCCGGTGATGATCGTGAAAATATCTCGATGAAAGAGCTCACCGAACTTTTCACGGTAGATCGCGTCAATAGCTCACCTGCTCGATTTGATATGAAGAAGTTGGAAGCAATCAATGGGGACAAGATTCGCGCCCTTTCTATTGATGATTTTCTTGAGCGAGCACTTCCTTTTGTAAAGGCGGCCGGGATTATTGCTGGTTCGGATGAAGATAAAGCAGTAATCCGATCGGTTCTTCCCATCATTCAAGAGCGAATTGCCAAACTTAATGAAGTCCCACAGATGGTGAAATTTCTCTTTGGCGAAGGTGTGAGTATTGAAAGTGAATCGCTCGCCAAAATCTCTGATTCACAGTCGAAAGAAATTCTCGCTAAATCCGTGGCAGTTCTCGAACCGCTCACGACGTGGACACATGAAAGTATTGAAGCGGCGCTTCGCGCCTTACTTATTGATGGAATGGGACTTAAACCACGAATCGCTTTTGGGGCAGTTCGAATCGCTGTGACGGGTAGCCATATCTCACCACCACTTTTTGAATCTATGGAACTTCTCGGCAAAACACGAGCAATTTCACGGATTAAAGCGGCAATCTAAAGGCAAGGAGCAGATAATGAAAAATAAATTAATTGCAGCAGTAGTAGCGCCACTGATGGCGCTCTTAGCCTTTGCGCCACAATCAAGTGCCGCCGGAACTACTCGGTACATCACAATCTCGGCCACTGGTTCGGTCAAAGTCACACCGGATGCAGTGCGAGTAAATGCCACAGTCTCAGTTCTTTCAACAACTTCTGCGATCGCAAAGTCAGAAGCATCAAAAGTTTCCACTGCGGTGAAAGCAGCGCTCACTTCAAATGGAATAGCAGCGAAAGATATTAAGAGTCAGAATTTAACAATTTATCCGGAGTACAACTACAACGGAAATACCTCAACGCTTATCGGCTACCGAGCAACCCAAAGTTATGAAGTGACAATTCTTAAAGCAGATATCGCTGGGGCAGTAGTTGATGCCATGGTGAAAGCTGGCGGCGATAGCTTGCAGATCAATGCAGTTTCGCCATTCATTCTCGATAGCGCGGCCGCAACTATTTCGGCACGGCAAGCAGCAGTAAAGAATGCAAAAGCCAAAGCATCCTCTTATGCATCGTTGCTTGGTGTAAGACTTGGAAGCGTCAATTATTTAGTAGAAAATTCGGCTCCAAGTTATTCGCCACTTTATGGCGTCGCAAAGAGTGAGGATGCAACGGTGATTGATCTTGGGCAACAAGATGTGACAGTTTCAATTACAGTTCAGTGGGCTCTCAAGTAACGCTATCCTTAGCCCTGCACTAGGCATCTTCATTACGGTTCAAGACGGCATGAAGATGAATTAGTGGGGTATGGGGTAATTGGCAGCCCATCTGATTCTGGTTCAGATTGTCTAGGTTCGAGTCCTGGTACCCCAGCGAAATAGTTTTAACAGTATGGTTTTAAAGGAATATGGTTTTAAAGAATGTACTAGGGCCCCGTCGTCTAGCGGCCTAGGACTCTGGCTTCTCAAGCCAGCTACGAGGGTTCGAATCCCTTCGGGGCTACTCAATTTAGTTTTCAACGCGATATCTTCTTAGAAAATGATTATTTTTATCCTATGTGGAAACGCTTAATACTTTTAATTGTTTTACAAGCGGTTCCTCTTACCGCATGTGCTTCAGAAATATCCAATGTCAAAATTGGTGCTACGTGTAACCGCCTTGGAGAAATTAAAAAACAAGGAAAATCTACTTTTGAATGCAGAAATTCGGCCTTGAATCAATTGAAATATTTTGACATAACAAAGAAGAGTTCTGAAATAACTAACCCTGGTACTCCACTTCCGTACTCCGAATGTCAAATAAAGGATGCACGAACAAAATTCATTCAAAAAAATGAATCAATTGCATTTCCGGCAGATTCGCATAATCCTGCAATAAATTCACATTCGCGAATTACAGTTGGTCTTGTACCTGTTGATTTTGGGGATTTTCGAGGTAAAACTAATTCTCGAATACGAACAGATTCAATAATTAAAGAGAGCGAGGAGTGGGCACGTTGGTACACTCGTGGCAAACTTTCTTTTAAATGGGTGGTCTATCCCGGCTGGCTAAGAGCATCTTCAAAAGCAGCTGATTTCAATTGGGTGCACCCAGCATCAAGTATCGGTGGTCCAGCTTTTAATGATCAAAATCGAGTTGGTGCCAATCTTGTGAAATTGGCAGATCAAAATATGGACGTTTCAGGTATTAATTTATTTTATTTTCTTTATCCCGACGGAATAAAAGTAATTACTGATTCAATTAATTTTGCGAGTCCAATTCAAACGTCAAAAGGCACATTAGATTTAGGGGTTTACGCGGATTCTTATTGGTCTCAACGAACAAAAACTTCGGCTGCGATGTGGCTCATGCATGAAAATATGCATAGATTTGGATATAT
>CAXBQM010000040.1:0-10597 GCA_963978235.1 uncultured bacterium
CGTGGGCCTAGGTGGACTTGAACCACCGACCTCTTCCTTATCAGGGAAGCGCTCTAACCAGGCTGAGCTATAGGCCCTTCCTTATGGTCTTTTGAGGACCAAGTAGAGCGAGGCGCAAGGCTACCTGAACTCCTCGCCACGACCAATTTCAGCGTAAAAGCGGAGTTATTCGTCGCTTACTTTCGCCAGCGAGACGACGGTAATTCCGTCATCAAGATTTACTAGGCGAACACCCATTGTGTCGCGACCAGTCTCGCGAACTTGCTCAACATCAGTTCGAATAACGCTACCGCTCGAAGTAATTGCAAGGATTTCATCGCTTTCATTGACAACAATCGCGCCAACTAAAACACCTCGCGAACTCTCATCGATCTTCGCCGCTTTCACTCCAATGCCACCGCGTCCCTGTGAACGGTATTCGTCAAGCGATGTGCGTTTACCAAATCCACCATCTGTTGCAGTAAGAACAAATTTCTTTCCGTCGTTTTTATCTTTACTGTCACTCTGCGAAATTGCAGACATCGTGAGGAGTTCATCGCCTTTTCGGAATTTCATTCCTATGACACCTGTTGCTGATCTTCCCATTGGTCGAAGTGATTCATCATCTGCAGTAAATCGAAGGGACATTCCTTTTCTTGAAATTAATAACAACTCATCAGAACTGGTCATTGCAGATGCCGAAACAACTTCATCGCCATCTTTAAGTGAAATTGCTATTAATCCACCAGTTCGATTTGAATCGTATTCTGTTAAAGAACTCTTCTTCACAATTCCACCACGAGTTGCGATTACCAAATAAGGAAGAGATTGATAATCCTTAATTGCAATTACTGAGGCGATAGTTTCGTCCGGTTTAAACGCTAATAAATTTGCGACGTGCTGACCTCGTGCATCACGACCAGCGTCTGGTAGCTCATGAACTTTGGCTCGATACACACGCCCTTGGTTAGTAAGGAATAACAACCAATCGTGCGTTGAGGCTGTGAAAAAATGTTCCACAATGTCATCTTGTTTTAACGCAGCGCCTTTTACCCCTTTACCACCGCGTTTTTGTGCTCGGTAGAGATCCGCTTTCGTGCGCTTTGAATATCCGCCTCGAGTGATTGTGACGACGACATCTTGATCCGGAATCAAATCTTCAACCGACATATCAGTATCGCCAGCAACAATCTGAGTTCGACGATCATCACCGTACTTCTCTGCGACATCGTGCAATTCTGATTTGATGATTTCACGCTGTTTTACTGGACTTTTTAGTATTGCTGTTAACTCCTTGATATCTGCCATCAGCTCGTCATACTCATCAATAATTTTTTGACGTTCTAGCGCTGCCAAACGTCGCAACTGCATATCAAGGATTGCGTTCGCTTGAATCTCATCCACTCCGAGTAATTTCATCAAACCAGCTCGGGCTTCTTCGGAATCAGCAGATTTACGAATTAACGCAATGACTGCGTCAAGGGCGTCAAGGGCTTTGAGATAGCCGCTAAGAATATGAGCGCGTTTTTCTTTCTCTGCTAAACGATATTTTGTTCGTCGGATAATTACTTCGATTTGGTGTTCAATGTAATAACGGACGAATTCATCAAGTCGAAGTGTGCGTGGCACGCCATCAACAAGTGCCAGCATGTTTGCACCGAATGAATCTTGTAATTGAGTTTGCTTGTAAAGATTATTAATAACAACTTTTGCAACAGCATCGTTTCGTAAAACAATAACTAGACGTTGTCCAAGACGCTCGTTACCTTCATCGCGTACATCTGCGATGCCTTTAATTTTTCCATCTTTAACAAGTTCAGCGATTTTTAGCGCGAGGTTATCTGGATTAACTTGATAGGGAAGTTCAGTGACAACAAGACAAGTACGTTTATTAATTTCTTCTACTTCAATAACAGCGCGCATTGTGATCGATCCGCGACCAGTTCGATACGCCTCTTCTATGCCTTTTCTACCAACAATCAATCCTCGCGTTGGAAAATCAGGGCCTTTTACTAGCCCCAACATCGCTTCGAGCGCTTCTTCTGGTTTTGCTTCTGGGTTATCAAGCGACCATTGAACGGCGCTACAAATTTCACGCAGGTTATGTGGCGGAATATTTGTCGCCATTCCAACTGCGATACCGGCAGATCCATTAACAAGGAGGTTGGGGAATCGGCTTGGAAGAACTACTGGTTCTTGCGAACGACCGTCGTAGTTAGGAATGAAATCAACTGTGTCCTCGTCGATATCGCGCATGATTTCCATCGCGAGCGGTGCCAATCGCGCTTCGGTGTAACGCATTGCCGCGGCTGGATCGTTTCCAGGTGAACCAAAGTTTCCATTTCCATCAACGAGTGGATAACGAAGCGACCAATGTTGTGCGAGTCGAACCAAAGTGTCATAGATCGCGCCGTCCCCGTGTGGATGGTAATTACCCATGACATCACCGACGATGCGTGATGACTTGTAATAACCCTTGTCTGGTCGATAGCCAGCGTCATACATCGCATAAAGAACTCGGCGATGGACAGGTTTTAAACCATCGCGGATATCAGGAAGTGCACGTCCCACAATGACTGACATTGCGTAATCAAGATACGAACGAGCCATCTCGACTTGTAAGTCGACAGCTTCAACTCGATCTACTTGTGAATTATCCATTAGATATCCAAGAACCGAACATCTTTAGCGTTGCGTTGAATAAATGAACGACGTTGTTCTACATCTTCTCCCATTAAAACTGAGAAGAGATCATCAGCGGCGGCTGCATCATCGAGTGTGACTCGAATTAATACACGATGTGCTGGATCCATCGTTGTATCCCAAAGTTCTTTTGCGGGCATCTCGCCGAGGCCTTTAAAACGCTGAATTCCATCTTCTTTTGGTAAACGTTTTCCGGCATCGGTGCCAATCTTGATAAATCCATCTCGTTCTTTATCTGAAAACGCATATTGGACTGGTTCTTTTCCGCCCCACTTAATTTTATAAAGTGGTGGTTGGGCAAGATACACAAATCCTTGTTCGATTAATGGCCGCATAAATCTAAAAAGAAGTGTTAAAAGAAGAGTTCGTATATGTTGTCCATCAACATCTGCATCGGCCATCAAAATAACTTTGTGATAGCGAAGTTTTGCAATATCAAAATCATCATGAATACCGGTACCGAGTGCAGTAATAAGCGCTTGCACTTCGTTGTTTTGAAGAACGCGATCGATTCGTGCTTTCTCCACGTTAAGAATTTTTCCTCGAATTGGAAGAACTGCTTGATACCGCGAATCACGACCGCCTTTTGTTGAACCACCTGCGGAATCACCTTCGACGATGTACAGCTCGCACTTTTCAGGTTCAGTCCATTGGCAATCCGCTAATTTTCCTGGCATGCCTCGTCCTTCAAGAAGCCCTTTACGGCTTCGAGAGAGATCGCGCGCTTTTCGTGCAGCCATACGAGCTGCTGCAGCATCAATACATTTACGAACAACTTCTTTTCCTTCGCTTGGATTTCGTTCAAACCATTCGCCTAGTTCATCGTTCACGGTTTTCTGCACAAACGACTTAGCTTCGGTATTGCCTAATTTTGTCTTTGTTTGGCCTTCAAACTGTGGCTCACCTATTTTGATGGAGACAATTGCGGTGAGACCTTCACGTACATCATCACCTGTAAGTCGATCTTCTTTCTTTCGGATAAATCCCCACTCTTCACCAAATTTATTTACTAAGGATGTAAGCGCGGTTCTAAAGCCTTCTTCGTGGGTTCCACCTTCTTGTGTATTAATCGTGTTTGCAAAGGTATAAACCGACTCGGAAAAACCAGTATTCCACTGCATCGCAATCTCTACCGACATTTTGTTCTTCTTATCTTCGGCTTCAAAATCAATAATTGATTTATGGGTTTCACCTTTGGTGAGGTTTAAGTGTTTGACGAAATCTGAAATGCCGCCTGGATAGTTATAAGAGACAAAAAGCGGCTCGCCTTTTTCATCCACGTGGCCAGCGCGTTCATCTTTCAGATTAATTGTTAAGCCTTTATTGAGAAACGCCATTTCGCGAAATCGAGTAGAGAGAATTTCGAATGAAAAATCTGTGGTTTCAAATATCTCTTTTGATGGCCAGAATGAAACTGTTGTTCCGGTTGCATCCGTTGCTTTTCCTTTTTTAACCGGCGCATCCGGAACGCCTAGTTTGTAGCTTTGATCCCAGAAAAAACCATCGCGTTGTACAACAACTTCTACAACTTCACTTAAAGCATTAACAACAGAAATGCCAACCCCATGAAGTCCGCCAGAAACTGAGTATCCACCGTCACCAAATTTTCCGCCGGCGTGCAAAACTGTGAGAACAACTTCGAGAGCTGGTTTCTTTTCGACCGGATGCATGTCGACTGGAATTCCGCGACCGTTATCGATGCAACGAACTCCACCGTTTTCTAGCAACGTAACTTCGATGGAGTCGCAATAACCAGCGAGCGCTTCATCTACTGAGTTATCAACTACTTCGTAGACCAAGTGGTGTAGTCCTCGTTCGCCAGTAGAACCGATATACATACCTGGGCGTTTGCGGACCGCCTCTAGACCTTCTAAAACGGTGATTGCAGATGCGTCATAGCGCGCGGAGTTCTTCTCTGAACTCGTTTTTGCAGCCACCTTGAGGAGCCTCTTTCTTCGGAGTAAAACTCGGTATATCGAAACCTCGAACGTTTAACGAGGTTGCACCCTGAAATCCTAGTGGGTTTTGAAATTACTGATAGCCGAAAAAAGCCTTTGGGGGTGGTTTAGGCGAGTGAAAATCTCAAAGGTAGGGTTCCCTACGCGGCGAACTACCCATATGTATCTCTAGGACCTTTAGATCCTCGGATTGTTCGAAGGCCGCGTTTCCATGACGGCGCATGTGGACCCAAAATGAGTAACTCATCAACTAAAGCTCCTGGCGCGCTATCGCGGATTGTTTGTAAAAGATCGGCCGATATCAAACGAAGTTGGGTTGCCCACGCAGTCGATGTTGTTTGAATGGTGAGTTTTCCTTCTAACAATGTCAGTGGTGTGACATGTTGTGCGACTTCACTGCCAACAATCTTCTCCCACTCACTAAAGAGATTTCCTTCTGCAATACCTTGCTTCCAGTCTCGATGAGTGATGACTTCGTTAAAAACCGAACTTAAAGGTTGTGGGTCACTGAGGTGAACGCGGTCCTCGTTCTCGACTATTTTTTTATTGCGTCGTGTGTGAGTTTTAAATGACTTAAATAGCTCACGTGCGATATCTCGTTTTGGCGCGCTACTCATGTTTCACTGCACCATTTTTCACTCGATATTTTTCGCCAACAATTGATTGTGGTAAGTCACTTTCCACCGCTACTGTTATTAAGGTTTGTTCTGCTTCGTTTGCTAATTGAACTAATTTCTCTCGACGCGCTTGATCAAGTTCAGAGAAGACATCATCAAGAATTAAAATTGGCTCTGCACCAGTTGATTGAAGTAATTGAAAGGACGCTAATCGCAACGAGAGTGCGATCGACCAAGACTCACCATGGCTGGCATAACCTTTCACTGGGTGATCGCCTAAATTTAATTGTAGGTCGTCGCGATGTGGGCCAACTAATGTAATTCCTCGTTCTCGCTCTTGATCTCGAACCTCAGTTAATTTATTCGCAAGTAATTTCTTGTTTGATTCTCGGTCGCTACTTAACCCTTCAACACTTGATTTATAAGAGATAGCAGCCGGTTTTTTCTCCGCTAAATTTTTATATGCAGCGATAAAAAATGGTGAAAGCTCATTAATGAGATCGATTCTTCCCGCAATGACTTCAGCTCCGAATGTGAGGATGTGGTTATCCCACGGTTCAAGCGCGGTGAGTGAAGCTCGGCTCTTAAGTAAGGCATTCCGTTGTTTAAGCGCTCGCTCATAATCGGCAATAACCCCAGCTAAACGTGGGTTTTTTTGCGTGATTAAATGATCAAGAAATTGCCTGCGCTCGCTCGGGTCGCCACGGACCAAATCCAAATCTTCTGGTGAAAAAGTAATTGATGTGCAAATTCCTAAAATCTCTCGCTGACTACGCACTGGGTTGCTATTAACTTTTGCGCGGTTAGCTTTATTGGAATTTATTTCAAGTTCGATAAGTTGGCTTCGATCTTCTGAATTTACTCGCGCGCGAATATATGCCCGCTCTGCACCTAATTTCACTAGCGGTGCATCACTAGCCACTCGATGTGACGACAACAACGAAAGATAGGTAATTGCTTCAATAATATTTGTTTTACCTTCACCGTTGTCACCAATAAAGATAGTTTGTTTTGGTTTGAGCTCCAACTCTAGTTCAGAGTAAGAACGAAAATCTTTTAATGAAAGATGAGTAACGCGCACAAGAGTTAGGAGGCGTACCGCATTGGCATCAAGAGATAACGATAGTTATCACTGATTGCACCATCTCGCTCGGTCTTTCCAGAAAGAACTGCAGGTTTATTAGAGCCGGTAAATGCGATATTTACATATGGTGTGTTCACTGCGTGTAGACCATCCATTAAAAATGTTGGGTTAAATGCAATTTCAATCGCATCACCGATGTAATCGATTGCTAATTCTTCATTTGCTTGCGCTTCTTCGCCTGCGCCGGCTTCAAGGTGAAGTGAAGAACCGCTAAATCGAAGTCTGAGTGGAACTGTTTTATCTGTTACGAGCGCTACTCGGCGCACTGAATCGAGAAAAGCACTTACTTCAATTGTTGCGTTTGCAATACTCTCGGTTGGAAGTAAGTGGCGGTAAGGCGGGAAAGTTCCATCAAGCATTCGAGAAGTCATGGTTTTTGTTTGTGCAGCGAACCCAACCAACCGATCGTGTGATGTTGATGGTGCAATTGCCAGGGTTACATCTTTCGCGCCAGCAACTGTTTTGGCGGCATCTGCCAAAGTGCGGGCTCGCAATAATGCAGAGGTCGCAATTTCTGGATTATTAGGGTTCCATTGAATTTCACGAACAGCTAAGCGGTACCGATCTGTCGCCGCTAATGTGATGGTTTCTTTATCAATATCAACATGGATACCAGTAAGGGTTGGGAGTGAATCATCTTTTCCTGCTGCAATCGCAACTTGGTTCACCGCGGTAGCAAAAACATCGCTTGAGATTGCTCCGGTTGTTTCTGGCATGGTCGGCAAGTTTGGATATTCGTTTATAGGAAGAGTGGGAAGAGTGAATTTTGATGTTGCTGCTGTAACTAGGACGCGGTTGTTATCTAATGTAAATGTGACTGGTTTATTTGGGAGTGATCGAGCTATCTCTGCAAGTAATCGTCCAGGAACTAAAACTTTTCCGCTTTCTTTAATCTCCGCTTTAAATGTTGATTTTGCTGACGTTTCTAAATCTGATGCGGAAAGTGTGACATCTTGGTTTACATCAATAACAATCCCGAGTAACGCAGTCATTATTGGGCGAGTAGATAAACTTCGAGATACCCAATTGACGCTATCAACTAACGCGTTAGCTTCTACTGTGAACTTCATTATGTAAACCTTCTCTTCTTGTTAACTCTTTATTTTTACTGTTTTACATCTTTGGAAAGTGTCCAAGGTTCGCTCACAACCCTTTCCTTCTATCTAAAGTAATTCGTAGTAACTAACCGGTCTATCTGTGGTTAACAGATAAAACCGCAGGTCAACAGCGGATTACTTTCCACCTACCTTGTTGATACCTCACTTCTTTCTGTTGAAGAGTTGTGAATAGTTTTCAGTAGTTTCATTAATAAAACCACCCCTTCACACCTTTATCCCTAACTCACTGCCTTTTATCCACACCAATCCACAATTTACCCACAGCGCTAACTGCGGGATTCTTGCTTAATTCGGTTGGTTAACTCAGTTACTTGGTTGTAAATCGATCTCCGCTCAGCCATAAGTTGGCGAATTTTTCGGTCGGCATGCATCACTGTTGTGTGGTCTCGTCCACCGAACGCCTGACCAATCTTAGGAAGAGAGAGATCGGTGAGCTCTCGGCAGAGATACATCGCAATCTGGCGCGCGTTAACAAGCACTCGCGACCGGGAGGTTCCACAGAGATCATCAACGCTCAAACTGAAGTAGGAAGCGGTCTGGGCCATAATCGCTGAACCAGTAATTTCTGGTCCACCTTCAGCCGGAATCAAATCTTTCAACACAATCTCAGCAAGGCCTAAATCAACACCTTGACGGTTAAGAGAAGCGAAGGCTGTAACACGAATTAACGCACCCTCTAATTCGCGGATATTTGTAGAGATTTTGCTTGCAATATATTCCAACACATCATCGGGCGCATTGAGTTTGTCTTGCGCAGCTTTCTTCCGCAAAATCGCAATACGTGTTTCAAGTTCCGGCGGTTGAATATCGGTAATTAATCCCCACTCGAAACGACTTCGCAAACGATCTTCCAAAGTTGTCAATTGTTTCGGTGGTCGATCTGATGAGATAACTATTTGTTTATTTGCGTTATACAACGTATTAAAAGTATGGAAGAACTCTTCCTGAGTTCGCTCTTTGTTTTCTAAAAATTGGATGTCATCTACTAAAAGAACATCAAGGTCTCGGTAGCGGCGTTGAAATACAGAAGCTTTGTCGTCACGGATTGAATTAATAAAATCGTTTGTGAATTCTTCAGATGAGACATAACGAACACGAAGGCCGCCGTATAACTCTTTTGCGTATGCGCCGATTGCATGAAGTAAGTGTGTCTTCCCTAAGCCAGACTCACCGTAAATAAATAGCGGGTTATAAGCTTTTGCTGGCGCTTCTGCCACAGCAACAGCTGCCGCATGAGCAAATCGATTCGAAGCCCCAATAACAAATGTTTCAAAAATGTAGCGAGGATTTAATTGAGATTGTTCGGAAGATTTAGGAAGGCTTTCTTGGCGACCTGTTCCAACACGTGGCGCGTTGGCATCAAATTCAATATCAAAGCCAGGTTCGTCAATGACTTCACTATTCTCGGCGACTGTTACTGCAATATTGATTCGGTCCCCAATTTTTTGTGAGAGCGAGTCATTCAATACTGAGCGTAAGCGACTTTCTAAAACATCTTTTGCAAAAACATTCGGTGCAGATAAAAGTAGGTTGGATCCGGCTTCACTTTTAATTAAACCCAAAGGTTTTGTGAGATTTAAAAATGCACGATGTTGCGGCGCATCGCCAGAAACCTGTTCAACAACCCCATCCCATAACTCTTGGAGATCTACTTCAGTCTGGTCTGATGCCAACATCTACCCCTCCAAAAGAATCCACACGGTTATCCACAGGCTGTGGGGTCTAAACCCCCGCTTGAGCCTTCTACCCCTCGATACCACCCCAAAATATGAGCTGGCCTGTGGATAGAGGCGCACCGTAGAGCGATTGGGGGCGAATTGCAAGTGGTTATCCACACTGGCTACCTTTAGCCCCCGCTGTGGCCTCGGAAACGGTCGGCCCTAATTCGACCCGCCTGAGAGTTATTCGCACAACACGAAAGTTTAGAAAGCAGAAAGAGGAGCAATCATGACAAAGCGCACTTTCCAGCCGAACAACCGTCGGCGCGCAAAGAAGCACGGCTTCCGTGCTCGCATGGCAACACGTGGTGGTCGCGCAGTTCTCTCTGCTCGCCGCGCTAAAGGTCGCGCTCGTATCTCTGCGTAGTTCGTGCTCGCATCAGATAATCGATTAACGTCCAGCGCTGATTTTAAAAAAACCACACAATTCGGCGCCCGCGTCTCCACAAAAACACTCGCTGGTTACGCGCTCACTGAACCCGAACTCAACGCGCCAAAAATTGGTTTTATCGTCTCGCGAGCAATTGGCGGATCAGTTGCACGCCATCGCGTAACACGACAACTACGCCATCTCTCCCGCGAAAACATCACACTTCTTCCACACAACTCGTTTGTCGTCGTGCGCGCTCTTCGACAATCTCCAGATTATTCAAGTGAGACTAAAACCCTTTTCGAGAAACTCTCGCTCCGTCTTGCTGAGCGAAATTCTGCTCACAATAAATCTTCAAAGGTTGTGGCCGGATGAGAGCGCTAGAAGTTCTTATTCAGTTTTACCAAAAATGGATCTCTCCAAGTTTTGCACCACGATGCAAGTACTACCCATCGTGTTCAAATTACACACTCCTTGCAATCAAAGAACACGGCGTTAAAGGTTTGGCGTTAGGAATCTGGCGCTTTGTTCGATGCAATCCATGGTCACATGGTGGCGTTGACTATCCACCAACAAAGAAAACAACAACCCCTCACAACACTCTGCAGGAGGCTATTTAATGGGCTTTATTCTCAATCCTCTCTACGACATCGTCTCAGCAGTCATTGTTGGAATTCATAAAGGTCTCTCGCCGATTTTCGGTGCAGACAGCGGAGTTTCATGGAGTTTGGCAATCATCGGACTTGTTGTACTTATCCGAATCATTCTCATCCCACTCTTTGTCAAACAAATTAAAAGCCAACGCGCGCTCACTGCTTTACAACCACACATGAAAGCAATCCAAACAAAATACAAAGATGATCGCCAAAAACAATCTGAAGAGTTGATGAAGCTTTATAAAGAACATAAAACCAATCCGCTCGCTTCATGCTTTCCAATACTTGCGCAAGCCCCGATTTTCTTTGCGTTATTTACTGTACTCAACGGCAT
>CAXBQM010000041.1:0-10181 GCA_963978235.1 uncultured bacterium
AACCATCACATGTAATTTGTAATCAAGTGATTCATCAAGGGCGCGAAGCGAGCGCACTAAATATGCCAACCGTTTATTACCAGTTTCATTGATTAATTTTGGATCTAATATGAAAACTGGAATGATTTCATCGCTCTCGGCAATTGCGGCCAAAAGCGCTGGATTGTCAGACAGTCTTAAATCGCGTCGAAACCAGAAGATTGCGCGCGACATGTTTTGCCAGAAACGCTTGCTCGACCTAGTTATGCAACTGATGCACTGATGGATCCCAACCGTGAACTTCTTCAGGTTTGCGTGGACCAGGTCCAATATAACGAGCAGATGGTCGAATTAAACGTCCAGTTTTCTTCTGCTCGAGAATATGAGCTGACCAACCAGCAGTACGGGCAGCGGTAAACATCGAAGTAAATAAATGCGATGGAACTTGTGCAAAATCAAGAACAATCGCCGCCCAGAATTCAACGTTAGTTTCTAAAACACGATCTGGACGACGTGCATGCAATTCGGCAAGTGCAGCTTTTTCAAGTGCCAGCGCAACTTCATAACGCGGAGCGCCAAGTTCTTTTGCAGTGCGGCGAAGTGTGCGAGCGCGTGGATCTTCGGCGCGATAAACACGGTGACCAAAGCCCATCAAACGTTCATTCTTATCCAATAATTCTTTTACATAACCAAGTGCGTCACCGCGCTTTTCAACTTCTTCAATCATGTGAAGCACACGTGATGGCGCACCACCATGAAGTGGGCCAGACATCGCACCAACCGCACCAGAAATCGATGCCGCAACATCAGCGCCAGTTGAAGCAATTACGCGCGAAGTAAATGTCGAAGCATTCATTCCATGTTCTGCAGCAGATACAAAGTAAGCATCGATTGCGCGAACATGTTTTGGATCTGGATTACCGCGCCAACGAATCATCATTCGCTCAACAACAGTATGTGCTTTATCAATTTCACTTTGTGGAACAACCGGCAAATCACCACGAGCAGATTGCGCAACAAATGAAAGTGCCATCACTGATACGCGCGCTAAATCTTTACGTGCTTGTTCATCTGAAATATCAAGAAGTGGTTTCAACCCCCAGGCTGGTGCAAGCATGGCAATCGCTGATTGCACATCAACGCGAACATCACCAGTATGAATTGGAAGTGGATATGGTTCAGCTGGCGGTAGACCTGGATTAAATTCATCATCAACGAGCAAGCCCCACACATTTCCAAATGTGATTCTGCCAACGAGATCTTCGATATCTACGCCGCGGTAACGGAGCGCGCTACCTTCTTTATCTGGTTCAGCGATCTCTGATTCAAACGCAACAACACCTTCAAGACCGGGTTTGAAATCGTCTGCCACTTTTAGCCCTTCGTCGCTGATCCCGCGGGATCTCCTCGCGCCGTATTCTGCCCTTTGATAGGGAATCGGTAAAACCAGAGGGCAAGAGATGCCCCTAATGCGAAAGTGACGTTAGATACATACATGGATGAGCAGCAGGCAATAAGTCGAGAAGCTATCTCTGCGATGCGACGTGCCTATGGCGATGCTGGTTTATCTGAAGATCAGGTGGCGCACAATCCGATTGATCAATTCACGCGTTGGCTCGATGATGCGTCCAAGAATTCGATGGTTGTCGAGGCAAATGGCATGGTGCTCTCTACAGTTGTCGATAACCAACCGATGTCTCGGAGCGTTCTACTTAAAGATGTGACGCAACAAGGTTTTACCTTCTTCACAAATTATGAATCGCAAAAAGGTGCTGCGCTTGAAATGAATCCCAATGTTTCACTGCTATTTCCGTGGTATCCCATGGAGCGACAAGTAATTATTCGAGGAAGCGCCACCAAAATTTCGCGAAGTGAGAGCGAGGCATATTTCCGCACTCGGCCTTGGTCTTCCCAAATTGGCGCTTGGGCAAGTTCACAATCTCGACCACTCGATTCTCGCGAAACTCTAGAGAAACGCTACGCAGAATTTGCCGCGAAATATCCAGAGCCGAAAAATTCTGAGCACAGTTCAGTTCCGATCCCGCCATATTGGGGCGGCTACCTCGTGTCACCGACTAGTATTGAATTCTGGCAAGGTCGCTACTCTCGATTACATGATCGATTGCGGTACACCAGAGATAGCAATGGCGCTAACTGGAAACTAGAACGTTTCTATCCTTAATGTCATCTACCCACTTTTCAGGAGCGAATATTTCATGAGTTCGACGAGTGCAGTAATCACCATCCCATCAGAGTTAAAACCACGCGATGGTCGATTTGGCTGTGGCCCTTCGAAAATTCGTCCGGAAGCTCTCGCTGCACTCAGCGCTAGTGGTTCAGCCATTCTTGGAACATCGCATCGCCAAAAACCAGTAAAGAACGTCGTGAACCGAGTACGAACTGGTCTTTCTTCACTTTTTGCTCTCCCAGATGGCTACGAAGTAGTACTGGGCAATGGCGGTTCTACTGCTTTTTGGGATATCGCAACGCTCGGATTAATCGAAAAGAAATCGCAACACTTATCCTTTGGAGAATTCTCATCAAAATTTGCAGCTGCCGCTAAGGAAGCGCCATTTCTTGATGATCCAACAATTATTAAATCTGAACCAGGTTCGCATCCACTTCCAATCGCTGAAGCAGGTATTGATGTGTATGCGCTCACTCACAATGAAACATCGACTGGCGTTTCGATGCCAATTCATAGACCAGCACATTCTGATGGCGCACTTGTACTCGTTGATGCAACGAGCGCTGCTGGTGGAATTCACGTCTCAGCGAAAGAATTTGATACGTATTACTTTGCTCCACAAAAATCATTTGCATCTGATGGCGGGCTCTGGATCGCACTCATGAGTCCAGCAGCACTGGAACGAGCAGCGAAGATTCGTGGAACGAATCGATGGATTCCCGCATTTTTTGATCTCACCATTGCGATTGAAAATAGCAAACTTGATCAAACGTATAACACTCCGGCAGTAGCCACTTTGATGTTGCTTGCCGAACAAATCGAGTGGATGAACTCAAACGGCGGATTAAGTTTTGCAAGTGGTCGCAGCAACGAATCTGCAAAGATTATGTATGAGTGGGCAGAAAAAACTTCTTACACCACGCCATTTGTCACAGATCCCGCTATGCGATCACCAGTCGTTGCCACAATCAATTTTGACGAGGCTATCGATGCGCTAGAAGTAGCTAAAACCCTCCGTGCAAATGGCATCGTTGATACTGAGCCCTATCGCAAGTTGGGAAAGAATCAACTTCGAGTCGGAATGTTTCCGGCAATTGATCCTGCTGATGTTCACGCACTTACTCAATGTATTGAGTTCGTTGTATCTGCGATGAGCAAGTAAACGAGATCAGCAATTGACTAAAACTTTTAAACACGATTCAGTTTTCTGGATTGTTAGTTTGCAAGGCGCTGTTTTTGGCTTCTTTATGGGTGGTTTTGGTCCGGCGCAACCACTACTGCAACAAGCACAAGGTACCTCTGGCGCTATCGCTGGCCTTCATGGCACCGCGCTCGGAGTCTCTTCGCTCATCGCCGGTTTAATTAATTCCCGATTAGTTCATCGATTCGGTCGAGTGGGAACTTCGTGGCTTGGCATGGTGATTTTCTTTATTGGTGGCATCACGTATGCACTTGCGCCATCACCCTTCATTTCAATCCCAGCATCTTTTCTCATTGGAATTGGCGTCTCAGCAATGATTAATTCAATGACGGCGCTCCTTGCAGTTCACTATGGACCACAAGCAGGTCGCGCAACGAGTCAATCGAATGGAATTAACTCACTCTCTAGCATGAGTGGAACTTTTTTCATCGGCTTATTAGCAACCGCATCTTTGAATTGGCGGCTCGGACTTTTGCTTCCTATTCCGTGCGGAATCGCGCTGTATTTTTTCTACCGAAATAGAGTGACCGACGAAGAAATCCGAGATGACGTTCGCCAAAGTGGAAAATTAGGTCGAAAGTTTTGGATTGGTTGGTTGGGTCTTACTGCGTGCATCTCTACTGAATTTGCCACCGGATTTTGGGCAGCTGCACTTCTCACAAATAGAACTGGACTGAGCACTGCAGTCGCAACGACCGCGGTACTTGCCTTTAGTTCTGGCATGGCTCTTGGGCGTTGGTTTAGTCCAATCGTGCTTTCGAAATTCGACTTAGATCATCGACTTTTACTTTTAATCACCATTCAACTTTTTGGATTCATTCTCTTCTGGTCATCGCATCGTTCATTTCTCGCAATTCTCGGTCTTCATATTGTCGGCCTTGGAGTTTCGGCTCAGTTTGCGATGGCAACATTGCGTTTGGTCCGACTGAGTGAAAACCGACCAGATCTAGCGCTTGGAATGAATGCTTTTGGCGCTGGAATCGCAATAGCGGGAGCTCCATTGATACTTGGTGCGCTCTCCGACAGCATTGGTATTTCGCGCGGTTATTTAATGGTGCCAATTCTTATTGCAGTGGCGATGTTTACGGTTCGGCTTACTCCAACTCATCAAGGACAAGATGCATGAGTTACAAAGTTCGACGAGTACTTACAATCGTGACTTTGATAGCGATTGTCTTACTTATTGTCGTAGGGAGTTTCTAGTACATCCTCGATAAGAAAACTATCTGGCGCATCGAGGCTGCTTCTAAATCTCGTATAAATTGCGAGGACACTTAATGTTGTTACTAATCCACACAGCGTCATTGTCTGTCGCACTCCGATAGTTGAGCTGAGCCACCCAATTAATGGTGAACCAGCAGGTGTTCCGCCCATAAAGACCGTGAGATAAATCCCCATTACTCGACCACGAATTGCAGGATCGGTTCGTATTTGCACAATGGAGTTAGCGGTAATGAGAGTTAAGAGTGCGATACACCCACCGATAGGAAGCAGGATTGCGTAGATTGTGTAGGACGGTGCAAAACTTTCAATCGCAACGATCAGTCCAAAAACCATCGCGCCAAACATCGCATAGCGAGGTTGTCGACGTTTCTCTAATCGCGCTGATAACAGCGCGCCAGTCAAAGAACCAATCGCCAAAATACTTCCTAGTGCACCATACGAAGCGGCGCCTTTATGAAAAACTTTTGTTGCCATTAGAGTATTGAAAATCATGAAATTTAAACCAAATGTTGCCGTGAAAAAAACCGTAAACATCACGCCAAGAATGTCGCTGCGGGCTCTCACGTAAGCGAACGCTTCCCCGATCTTGGCATTGAGATTCGGCTTATTTTCAATATGAAGTTCACTCTCTCGAACCGCATATAACGCAGCAAGAATAAAAATATATGAGGCGGCATTGAGTAAGAAGGAGGGGCCAGTCCCAAATGCTGCGATTAATAAGCCGGAGACTCCCGGTCCAATTAATCGAGCGAGATTAAAATTCGCCGAATTTAAACTTACTGCGTTTCCAAGATCAGATCGCCCGACAATCTCTGCCGTAAAACTCTGCCGTACTGGCGCATCTATTGCGCTCGACAACCCCAAGGTAAATGCACAGACAAAGACATGCCATAACTTGATGTGGTGAGTAACTACGAGCAATCCGAGCGTGAGCGCTGATACGCCCCCACCAATATTGCACAGTAGTAATACCCGTCGTTTATTAAATCGATCAGCAAGTGCACCGCCTTGAATACTTAGTAGCAACGCTGGCAAAAATTGCACACCAGTCACCAGACCTACATATGTTCCGCTACCGGATAGTTGAAGGACTAACCAATCTTGTGCAACGCGTTGCGCCCACGTTCCAATATTGGAGAGCGTATTTGCTGGATACATGATTCGATAATTGCGGTGACGAAATGACCGCAAATAACTCATAGCGGTACTCTACTTTCATGAAGCGAGTACTGCTGGTGATTATCGTTGGAATTTCGCTATGGATTACTGGTTTTGTTATAGCGCTTGCAAGCCACGCCGAAAGTAAAGTTCTTTACACCTGCGGAGTTGGCATCGCTCTTGGACTTATTGGTATTCGCTACACAATAAGACGAAACAAAAGAATCGGAATTTAACCCTCTATCTGTTGCGCAATTCCGCGAAGTACCTTTGCAACGCGTTGCGCTTCAGCTTCAGAAGGAAAACGTCCGTGACGAATTCCATTTCCCACTCGATCTAACATCTTGATGCTCTCTTCGATAATGATTGCAAGATCATCATTTGCTTGGCGACTTCCAGAAAGTGTTGGTGGTGTATCTATCACTCGCACTGAGAGCGCTTGTGCCCCACGACGGCCTTCAGCAATACCAAATTCAAGTTTGGTTCCAGGTTTAACTGTTGTTACGCCCGCAGGAAGATTTGCCGCAGCAAGATAAACATCTTCGCCTTCATCAGAAGCGATGAAACCAAAACCCTTTTCAAGGCTGAACCATTTCACTCGTCCAGTTGGCATAGCAATCTCCTCTTCTCTTAATTCGTTTCTTCACGAGTTTTCTTACTCGTTACGTCCGCGTCTTCAGGCCGTGGTGCCACGGGCAGAGGGTCAGTTTATCTCAGGAATTTCTCGCGGCGTCGGTCAGTTTTTTATTGAGCTACTCAGAAACAAGCGCTTCTGAGTGTGCGCCGCAGCCGTGATCGACCGAAACCACTCGACCATCCTCGGGCGAGATTGCGTTAGCGCATACGCCAAATGCCTGGCGTAGTGAGCCGGCAATTGCAAGAAAGAAGCCACACGATGAACATGGCTTTGGTGCTTGCTGAGTAATTGGTGTGTTGGGTCCACGATCGCCTTCATACCAGCGCTTACTTGCTTGATCTCGACCAACGATTGACATCACTCGTGCGCGACCTAAACCAAATTCAAAGAGTTGCGAGAGTTCTAACTCTTCATCGCTCGGTAGCGCTGCAAATCCTGGAACGAGTCGCTCATCATCTGGTGACGTAGGAACAACATCGCCAACTCCAACATCGCCAGGTTGAATTCGATCTCGGTACGGAATCCATTCTGGTGCGAGTAGAGATTCTGGTCCAGGAAGAAGAACTACATCACAAATAGTTGGCGCATCATTTTCAAATTTCGTAACAGTTACTGCCCAACGCCAACCAACGTACCCAGTGAGTTGCGCATGGAAGAGATAGGTTGCAACGTGATCACCATCGGTTTCAACTGAAACCAATTCACCAACTGGTTCAACGCCAGCAACCTTGGCGTCTTTGGCATCTTCTATTGCCGCAGATCGCGCAAGGTCGCGTGCGTTAAATGGATCGATCACAGTAATAATTTTTAAAACTAGAAGTCCATATCTCCTGCGCCTGGACCAGCTGGCGCAGCAGATTTAGGTTCTGGTTTATCAGTGATGACAGCTTCAGTGGTGAGGAAGAGCGCAGCGATTGATGCCGCATTCTGTAACGCTGAGCGCGTGACCTTTGCTGGATCGATAATTCCAGATTTGATCATGTCAACGTATTCACCGGTTGCAGCATTAAGGCCATGTCCCGCCGAGAGGTGGCTAACTTTCTCCACTACAACTCCGCCTTCAAGTCCTGCGTTCACTGCGATCTGCTTAAGTGGCGCTTCGATTGCGAATTCAACAATCTTTGCGCCGGTTGCTTCATCACCTTCAAGTTTGAGGTTTGCGAAAGCTTTCTTTGATGCTTGAAGTAGCGCTACGCCACCGCCAGCAACAATTCCTTCTTCCACTGCAGCTTTGGCATTTCGCACGGCATCTTCAATGCGATGCTTACGCTCTTTTAATTCCACTTCAGTTGCAGCGCCAGCTTTGATCACAGCTACGCCACCAGCAAGTTTTGCCAAACGCTCTTGCAACTTCTCGCGGTCATAATCGGAATCAGTCTGCTCGAGTTCAGCGCGAATCTGATTAACGCGACCTTTGATCTGATCATCATCGCCAGCGCCTTCAACAATGGTGGTCTCTTCTTTTGTCACCACGATTTTGCGAGCGCGACCAAGGAGATCAAGGGTTGCCGCATCAAGCTTGAGTCCAACTTCTTCTGAGATCACAGTTCCACCAGTAAGGATTGCAATGTCTTGCAACATTGCTTTGCGACGGTCACCAAATCCTGGTGCCTTTACCGCTACTGATTTGAAGGTGCCACGAACTTTATTCACAACGAGAGTTGCAAGCGCTTCGCCTTCAACATCTTCAGCAATGATCAAGAGTGGCTTACCTGATTGCATGACCTTTTCCAAGATTGGAACGAGATCTTTAATATTTGAAATCTTGTTATTGGCGATAAGAACGTATGCGTCTTCGAGCACAGATTCCATACGATCGGTATCGGTAATCATGTATGCCGAGATATATCCCTTATCGAATCGCATACCTTCGGTGAGTTCGAGTTCTAATCCGAATGTATTGCTCTCTTCAACAGTGATAACGCCTTCCTTGCCAACCTTGTCCATCGCCTCAGCGATCATCTCGCCGATAGTGCTATCAGCTGCTGAAATGGAGGCAGTTGCTGAGATCTGTTCTTTCGTCTCAACTGGCTTTGACATTGCGGAAAGTTCTTTTGAAATTGCTTCGACCGCTTTCTCAATACCTCGCTTGAGCGCCATTGGATTTGATCCAGCAGCAACGTTGCGGAGGCCTTCACGTACTAACGCTTGAGCAAGGACAGTCGCAGTGGTTGTGCCATCTCCGGCAACATCATCGGTCTTCTTCGCTACCTCTTTAACGAGTTCAGCGCCGATCTTCTCCCATGGATCATCAAGTTCAATCTCTTTTGCGATGGAGACGCCATCGTTGGTAATTGTTGGAGCGCCCCATTTCTTCTCGAGAACGACATTTCGTCCGCGAGGTCCGAGGGTTACCTTTACGGCATCGGCCAAAGTATTCATACCGCGCTCAAGGCCACGGCGTGCTTCTTCATTAAAGGCAATCATCTTTGCCATAGTCGATCTACTCCTTATATATGTTCTTAATCTATGTTCTTAATGTGCTTACTCTTTACTTCTGGTTACTTCTGGTCTGCCTGAGTGATTATCACTCGACCGGCGAGAGTGCTAACGCCAAATCTAGGCGGTGTATTCCTGAGAGGCAAACTGAGGTTTTACTGGGGTTCTAACGTGGGTAGAAAGCGCGATTTATCGCGAGGAGACGCGGGCTTCGCGGAGGCGGCGTAACCGCTTGACCAGCAACGGTGAGTAATGAACCGCTGAGTCCTTATCGAGGATGCCATTGAGTAGTTCGTAATAGCGCGATGCGGAGAGATCAAAGAGTTCAGCGATGCCATCTGCTTTGCTCCCGCGTTGCCATGGGGTTGCCTCAAAATCCAAGATCTGCATTTCAAGGTCGCTCAGACTTTGAATGGCGATTTCTTCTTGGAAGTCCATGCCGTCACTATATTACAAATCAATTACAAAGTAGCGAGAATCATCTCGATATCAGAGAGTTTTGTCCAAGGGTTCACTATCGCAAATCGCAACATTGGTTGACCATGATGTGAAGATGGTGTGACAAATCCAATCTGATCTTTCAGAAGTTTTGCGCTCCACTTTTTATAATCTTCGCTCTCCCAGCCATCACGAGTAAACGCAACAACTGAGAGTTCTGGTTCGCACAAGAGAGTAAGTCGCGGATGCTTCTTAATAAGTTGCGCACTCTCTCGCGCCACATCCATAGTCAATTCCATCGCTGCTGAATATTCGGCGGTGCCATGAGCCGCTAATGAAAACCAAAATGGCAGACCGCGTACTCGCCGCGTTAAATGAATTGCGTAATCAGATGGATTCCATTCCCCTGTTTCAAGTGAATCTAAGTAACCGGCATGTTGAGTATGCGCTGCTCGCGCAACTTCGGGGTTTCGATAAATCAGTGCGCAAGCATCGAACGGCGCAAAAAGCCATTTGTGTGGATCGACAATAAGCGAATCTGCCATTTCAATGCCATTAAATTTTGATCGCACACTTGGTGCACACAGCGCCGCTAATCCATAAGCGCCATCGACATGAAACCAAATATCTCGATCATGCGCGGTTTTGCCTAAGCTCGTTAAGTCATCAATGATTCCAAGATTGGTTGTTCCCGCAGTTGCTACAAGCGCAAAAACCTTATGGTGGGGATGTTCTCTTTCATATCCATCAATTTCACGCGCCGCTTCATCACCTCGCAAGACAAGATCTTGATCTGGCGCAATTGCAAGAAGTTCAACATCCATCACTTCGGCCGCTTGTTTGAGTGAGGAGTGCGCCTCCGAAGAACAGGCGATGACCCATCGAGTGATATGGCTCAATCTTTTTCGTGCTTCAAA
>CAXBQM010000042.1:0-9928 GCA_963978235.1 uncultured bacterium
AAGAACTACGACATATTCTGCGAAATAGATGCTGATTTGAGCCATCAACCCGAAGAGTTGGTTGCATTACTGGATTCACTCAATGGCCATGACATGGCAATTGGAACGCGATGGATTCCGGGTGGATCAGTGGTGAATTGGCCAGTCACACGTCAATTAATTTCTCGCGTAGGAACTGGCTATGCCAGATTTGCACTTCGACTCGACCTTCGCGATATCACGAGTGGTTACAGAGCATTTCATCGGGAAGTTTTAGAAAATATTGATCTCACAACAATTCACTCACAAGGTTATTGTTTTCAAATTGAAGTGGCGCTACGAGCGCACCGACTTGGCTATTCCATCGCACAAGTTCCCATCACATTCGTTGAACGCGTGGGCGGGGTATCGAAGATGAACCGGAAAATCGTGGTGGAAGCGCTCTGGAACGTCACCAAATGGGGTTTTGGACGATATAGATATCGCCGATAAGTTACATTATGTAAAGTAAAAGGAAACTAGTTAATGGCCAGGGCTTCTATGGGCTCGCAGGCGCAGACCAAGTTTCGATCCCCGTATGCCCCATCGATTCGTCCCGTCGTTGGGAAATATTTACCCGCACGCATCAAACCAGCTTGAGCACCGCCAGGGAACGCGCCTTTCTCTCGTGAATAACCTCTATCCCAATCATTACGAACAAGATCTTCGGCGGTATGTGGCGCATTGCGAAGCGCTGAGCTCTCAAGTGCCACTTGGCCTGATTCAATCTCAGTGATTTCACCAACAATAATCTTCATCGCTGCGATAAACCGATCAAGCTCATGGATATCTTCACTCTCGGTTGGTTCAATCATTAATGTTCCGGCAACTGGGAAACTCATCGTTGGCGCGTGAAACCCAAAGTCCATCAAACGTTTAGCGATGTCATCAACTGTGACTCCAGAATTTTTCGTAATCTCTCGAATATCAATAATGCATTCATGCGCGATTAAGCCATTACGGCCGGTATATAAAATTGGATAATCGCTCTTTAATTGTTGCGCGACATAATTTGCAGAGAGAATTGCGATCTGAGTTGCTCTGGTGAGGCCATCGCCGCCCATCATTCGGATATACGCCCATGAAATTGGCAAGATACTTGCCGAACCAAAAGGCGCTGCAGATATTGGTCCTGGACCAGTTGCAGGTCCAGCGGAGTTATCGAGTGGATGGTTAGGTAGATACGGCGCAAGATGCGCTCGCGCAATTACTGGTCCTACCCCAGGTCCGCCACCGCCATGTGGAATACAAAATGTTTTATGAAGATTGAGATGGGAAACATCTGCGCCAAATTTTCCAGGTTGCGCAAGACCAACGAGCGCATTGAGGTTTGCACCATCTACATACACTTGCCCACCGGCATCGTGGATTGCGCCGCAAATCTCGCCAATAGCTTCTTCAAATACACCATGAGTTGATGGATAAGTGACCATCAACGCGGCAATTCGTCCAGAGTATTCGGCGATCTTTTCGCGGATATCAGCCAGCGAAACATTGCCCATCTCATCGCACGCGACCACCACCACGCTCATTCCTGCCATCACCGCGCTGGCAGCATTTGTGCCATGCGCACTTGCTGGGATTAAGCAGATATCCCGATCGCTGCCGCCGTTGTTATCAAGATAATTT
This sequence comes from uncultured bacterium, assembly GCA_963978235.1. Classification (GTDB taxonomy): domain Bacteria; phylum Actinomycetota; class Actinomycetes; order Nanopelagicales; family Nanopelagicaceae; genus UBA7398. The sequence continues at coordinate 1,648 of CAXBQM010000042.1, forward strand.
CTAATCGCCAACAATCCCGCGAACTCCCCTTGCGAGCCAGCATTGGGTTGGAGCGAGACGGCGTCATAGCCAGTAATTGCCACCAGCCACTCCGAAAGTTGAGCGATCAATTTTCTGCTCCCCCGCGTCTGGTCAGCGGGAGCGAACGGATGAAGGTTTGAGAATTCTGGCCAGGTAATCGATTCCATCTCTGTCGTCGCATTGAGTTTCATTGTGCACGATCCGAGCGGAATCATTGTTCGATCAAGGGCGAGGTCGCGATCAGACAGAGTTCGCAGATATCGCAACATCGCGGTCTCGGAATGGTACGTATTGAAAATTGGATGTTGCAAGAATGCACTGCCGCGTTTCAACTCTGCCGGTAACGCTGCTGGGGTGTGCTTTGTATCTGGTGTTACGCCAAAAACTTCGTAGAGATCATGGAGATCTTTATCAGTAACGGTTTCATCGAATGAGAGCGCAACACCATTGGAAGTCTTTCGAAGATTTATCTTTTTACTCTGTGCGCGATTAATGAATTCCGATGCCTTCGGTGTCGTGATGTGAATCGTGTCAAAAACATTCTCGGTATCTAGGTGGAAGCCAGCTTCACGGAGTGATTGCGCGAAAGTATTTGTGTAACCCCGCACTCGTTCGGCGATTGCTATCAGTCCGTGCGGTCCATGCCATGCTGCATAGAAAGCAGAGATCACGGCGAGCAGAACTTGCGCCGTACAAATATTGCTGGTCGCTTTATCGCGACGGATATGTTGTTCACGAGTTTGTAACGCCAACCGCAACGCAGGATTGCCATGTGTATCTACGCTCTGCCCTACTAGCCTTCCTGGCAGTGATCGCTCTAATCCCAAACGAACTGACATGTACCCGGCATGCGGTCCACCAAATCCCATCGGAACACCGAAACGTTGCGCCGATCCCACAGCAACATCACAACCCCACTCCCCTGGTGATTTCAAAAGCGTGAGCGCAAGTAAATCGGTAGCCGCAATGATCAAAGCGTTCTTTTCATGAACTTTCTTAACTAGTGCATCAAGGTTGCGTGAAGTTCCGTAAGTATCTGGATATTGAACGATGACACCAAAAGCGTTTTCAAGTTCATGCGTGAAAACATCAACGATCGATACTTTCAATTTTAAAGGTGTGGCGCGAGTCTGGATGACAGCAATCGATTGCGGATGAAGTCGTTGATCCACGTAGAAGATCGCGTCATCACTGCCTTTCCACTGTCGATGTGCCAGCGTCATCGCCTCAGCGGCTGCCGTTCCTTCATCGAGCATCGAAGCATTTGCCACTGCTAACCCGGTCATATCTGAGATGAGAGTTTGGAATGCAAAGAGGGCTTCTAATCGGCCTTGTGAAATTTCTGGTTGGTACGGTGTGTAAGCGGTGTACCACGCAGGATTTTCTAAAACATTTCGTAACACAACTGGCGGAGTAATTGTTCCGTAATAACCAGTACCGATATACGAACGGAAAATTGAATTCTCCGATGCAATAGCGCGCAGTTCATCTATCGCTCCCACTTCAGATGCAGCGATTGGAAGTACTGATTGCAATCTGGTTGTCATGGCAATGGAAGTTGGCACTACGGCCGCAGTAAAACTTTCTAAATCCTTATATCCCAACTGCAAGAGCATCAAATCAATCTGTTCTTGAGATGGCCCAATATGGCGATCAACAAAACCTGACCGCACAGTTGTCATGGGTGAAACTTAGCGAATGTTAAGCGCCTCGCAACTTACGACGGATAGCTAATTCATCACTTGCGTTGCCGGTGACGATACTCCCATCATCGGTATTCTCACCTTGCAGAGTTGAGAGGGAACCTTCAACTTCGTTCCAGACTTTGCCGATGGCGATACCAAAAACTCCTTGGCCACCTTGCAAGAGGTCAATAATTTCTTCGTTGTTGGTGCATTCATAGATGGATGCGCCATCGCTCATCAACGTAATCTTCGCAAGATCAGCCTCACCTCGTGATCGAAGGTGGGTAACTGCGGTTCGAATATTTTGCAGGGATACTCCGGTATCGAGAAGTCGTTTAACAATTTTGAGAACGAGAATGTCTTGAAATCCATAGAGACGCTGAGACCCTGAGCCAGATGCGGTACGAATAGTTGGTTCCACTAATCCGGTACGCGCCCAATAATCTAATTGGCGATAAGAAATACCGGCTGCGGTGCACGCAGTAGCGCCGCGATAACCAATCTCTGACATTTCAACCTTCTTCCAAGGAGGGGAACGCCTTGCAGGGAATGGGTTAAAGGTACTTTTCCAACTTGGTGGAATCAATCATCAACACGCTACAACTCTCAACCACTGATTTAGACTTTTTTGAGGCAAGTGTCTGATTTAGGAGCCAAAATCCTCGGGGTTGATCTGATCGAGGAACTCCTTGAACTTCTCTACCTCGTCATCGGCCTGATCTGGAATCTCGATCCCCGCGCTTTTTAATAACTCTTCGCTGGCAAGTATCGGCGCACCGGTTCGAAGCGCAAGGGTAATCGCATCACTTGGGCGCGCTGATATCGATTGCGCCCCAGTCTTACCGCCAGAGAGATTGAGGGTTGCATAAAAAACGCCATCTTTGAGCTCAGTCAGATGTACTGAATCAAGACCAGCGCCGAGGGATTCAATAATTAATTTCGCTAAATCATGAGTCATCGGACGTGGTGATGTAATCCCCTGTTGCGCAAATGCAATCGCAGTCGCCTCTACCGCGCCAACCCAGATTGGTAGATACCGAATCGTGCCAATCTCCTTGAGGAGGACGATTGGTTGATTCGAAGGCATTTCAACGCGAACGCCTACGACATCAAGAGCTTGAAATTCCGCCAATTCACTCACTATTTCAATCGATGAAGTCCGGAGCGGACCAACGCAGCATGGAGTCGAACCGAGAGAGAAGCCAACTCCTTCTGCACCTCTTCGGCGCGAGCTTTTGATTCTGAATTCTTCTGTCGAAGTAGCGGTGTGATGACCTGCTCGACAAGTCCCACTTCTCGATCAGCAGCGGTTTTAAATGCACGGAGGTGGCGACTTTCAATTCCGAATACTGCCATCTCGGAGACTGCTTGGGCTACCGCCAACGCATCAGCATCATAGAAACGACCTTTAATCTGAACCAGTCCAAAAGATTCTAGTTCTACCAATTGTTGATCTGAAAGTTCACTTGCTCGAAGCAGCTCTTCACGTGAAAGTTTGATCTCACCTTGCTGTACAAAGTGTGACGGTGAAAGCGCGCCATCAATAGCGTTGAGTTTTACGGTAGCACCACTGCCGCCTTGTGCCGCTGGTTGTAAACCACGATCAATCGCATCCAGATTATCTTTAATAACTTTTAATGGAAGATATTGGTCGCGTTGCGCGAGAAGAACATAACGAAGTCGCTCTAAATCGGCTGAAGTAAATTTGCGATAACCAGAAGGAGTTCGCTGTGGGTCAATGAGGCCTTCTGCTTCAAGGAATCTAATCTTTGAGATGGTGACATCTGGAAAATCATTGCGTAACTTTCCTAATACTTCACCGATACTCAAATATGCGCGCGCCGGAACGCTCATCATTACTTCTCCCCTATTTTCTCAAATTATTAAAATTTAAATTCTGACCATCATTTGCAAAGAAGATCAATTTAAACTTTCCGATATGAATTTCATTTCCATTTGAAAGTTCGCAGACTTCTCTTGGTAATCCATCGACATAGGTTCCATTGAGACTTCCAAGATCTTTTAATATGAAAGTTCTCGATTGACTGTTAAGTGATTGACTTGTTTCAGAAACGTTCGAGCATTCAACAACTGCATGCTTTCGAGAAACGGTGACATCATCTAGGAAAATGTCGGAATCAATCTGTCGACCAATTGTTGTCGTAGTTTTATCAACGAGGAAGCGTGAACCTTTTGCTGGGCCAGTTGCCACGATAAACATTCCAGACCCCAAGGGAAGTTGCGCTAAAACTTCACGATCTTCATCTGTGAGGTTTTCTACAATTGATGCGAGATGCGGGGAAAGTGCTTTCAGGGAGGAGAGATGAATAGTTGTGGTGAGATCAGATCGAGAAAAATCTGGTTTCTCAGACATCTCCACCTCCGAACTCTCAGCCTGACGTTGAGGCTGACACTATTCGGCTACTCAGTAATGGTCAAGCCGTAATTTCCGCATACTGTGCCGCTGATAAGAGTCCGGCAATCGCGGAAATATCTGAAACTTCAATTTCACAGATCCAACCTGCGCCATATGGATCACCATTGATGATCTCTGGTTGTGAATTGAGATTTTCATTGACCGAAATAATCTTTCCATTCAGCGGTGAATAGATTTCCGAAACAGATTTTGTTGATTCAACTTCGCCACACACTGCATCTGCTTTTACTGTATCTCCAACTTTAGGAAGCTGTATGTACACAATGTCCCCTAGAGCAGCTTGTGCGAAATCAGTGATTCCAACTTTGACAACTGGACCACTTCCAGAAATCCATTCATGCTCTTTGGTATAACGAAGCTCCTGCGGAATATTCGACATGCGGCGATACTACATACTTTTAATCTCGTACAACACCGCGAGCTCGATTACGCGCACTGGATAGACCATTAACTGCGTACTGAACTCCCGTGACGAGATAGAGCGCTATCCCCCAGGCTGCAAATGCCCACCCTAAAACAAATGCACCATCACTTATCACGCCGGTAGTTGAATCGATGAGCAGGAGAAACGGGAGTGCATAGAGCAGATTAAATGTTGCTGCCTTACCAAGAAAAGTTACTTTGAATGGACCAACGCCATATCGACGAAGAACGATGAGGAGAATTCCGAGAAAGAGATCGCGACCTACGAGGAGTCCAACAATCCACAGCGACAGTATGTTTTGGACATAGAGGGCAAAAATGATTGCTGCGATATAAAGTCGATCAACGGTGGGATCGAGTAACTCGCCCAAACGACTTTCTTGGTGGAGGGCTCGTGCGAGTTTGCCATCGAAATAATCGGTGGCGCCGCCAATTGCCAAGATCAGCACTCCCCACAACGGTGCATCGTGGACAAGAACTGTCCAAAGAAAGAGCGGGATGCCGAGCGCGCGTAGCAGCGAAAGCGCGTTGGGGATAGTAAAAATAGTAGGCGCGTGTGAACCACTCTTCATGTCGGGACGACAGGATTTGAACCTGCGACCACCAGACCCCCAGCCTGGTGCGCTACCAAGCTGCGCTACGTCCCGGTTGTGCTCTGCTCATTATTTCACTGTACGGGAAGTTGCCGTACTCGAGCGAAGTCGAGAACCTTAACTATTTTCGCGAACTCGCACTGAGACTTGGACAGGAGAGCCCGTAAAGTCAAACTCTTCACGCAACCTTCGTTCAATAAATCGACGGTAAGAGGCCTCAAGAAAGTCATTGGTAAAGAGAACGAATTTCGGCGGTTGAATCCCAGCTTGCGTCGCGAAGAGAATTTTGGGCTGCTTTCCACCTCGAATCGGAGGTGGATTACTTCCCACCAGCGCACCCAAAAATGAATTGAGTTTTGCGGTCGGTACCCGTTTCTCCCAACTATGTAACGCCTTTTCAATCGCTGGCGCTAGTCGATCTTTATGCCATCCGCTCTTTGCTGAGATATTGATCCGTTCCGCCCACGCTACTTGATCGAGGTTTCGGTCAATCTCCTTGTCGAGCGCCGTGCGCCGGTCTTCATCGACTAAATCCCATTTATTGAGAGCGAGGACGAGGGCTTTGCCAGATTCCTCCACTTTGGTGATCACTCTGAGATCTTGCTCGGTGATCGTTACTGAGGCATCAATGATCATGACAACAACTTCGGCGCTATCAATTGCTCGTTCGGTTCTGAGCGATGCGTAGTAGTCCGTGCCAGATGCTTGATGCGCGCGACGACGAAGCCCTGCGGTATCAATGAAACGCAAGGTGCGGCCACCTAATTCGATGAGTTCATCAATGGGATCGCGCGTTGTTCCTTCTGCATCATCAACGAGTGCACGATTGGTACCGGAGAGTGAGTTCAACAACGATGATTTTCCAACATTGGGGCGGCCAACAATTGCTACTCGTCTAAAACCATCATCGCGTGAACTTTGACCAACTTCTGGTAATTCACTGACAAGGACATCGAGAAGATCTCCGCTCCCTCGGCCGTGAAGTGCAGAGACAAAACGTGGTTCGCCTAATCCAAGATTCCAGAGCGCATAGCCATACGCTTCATCTTTCTCATTATCGATTTTATTTGCGACGAGCAAAATCTTTTTCTTGGAACGTCGTAAGAGATCGACCAGTGCATCATCTTCATCAACTGCTCCTACTTGGCCATCGACAACAAAAAGAACCATGTCACAATGATTGAGCGCATCCTCCGCGGCAGCAGTTATCTTTACCGAAATTCCTTCCGGCGAAACTTCCCAACCACCGGTATCCATGACGACAAATTTTCGCGAATTCCATTCCACTTCATAAGAAACTCGATCTCTTGTAACACCTGGGTTATCTTCAATGATGGCTTCTCTGCTTCCAATCATTCGATTGATCAACGTTGACTTTCCAACATTTGGCCGTCCGATGACCGCCACAACCGGGAGTCCGAAGACACCTTGACGTTTTGCAATCTGCCAGATGGTTTCAACGGTCTCAGCTAAATTCATATGAGTTGAATCGATATCGATCGCACCATCGACGCGCTTCAATGGTGATGTGGTTCTCGTGGAATCGATGAGATCGCGTTTTTCAAGTGATTCGGAGACGCTTGATACCGACTGAGATGTGCCCGATTCTGCACTGAGCTCCAATTCGCGACGAGCCGCCCGAGCCGAAATATCAGCGTGGAGGAAGATCTTTATCTCTGCATCTGGAGCAACTACTGACCCGATATCCCGTCCTTCAACGACAATTCCTGGAAATGATTGCGAAATGATCTTTCGTTGAACTTCTAGTAGATATTTACGAATTTCTGGATACGCGCTCCATTGCGAGACATGAGAAGTAACAATCTCACTTCTGATCTCTTTATTGATATCTCTGCCACCACAAATCATTTTAGGATCTGCTGGATTTGTTTTGAAAACTAACGGATTCTTTGAAATCTCACTCAGTAGTTGTTCTGGATTCGCACAATTCTTTTCCAGAGCAAGCCACGTGATAGCGCGATACAAGGCGCCGGTATCGAGATATTTCCACTGTGCACGTATCGCAAATGTTTTTGCGGTACTTGATTTGCCTGCGCCACTTGGGCCATCGATGGCAAGAACGATTGGTTTCATACTCGATGAACCTGCCATTGCAAATTTTTTAAATGTTCAAAGAGAAGATTTGCATCGCTTGGCGACAACGCCAGCGTAATAAGTCCAGTTTCTTGTCCAGGTGAATGTTCAAGAGAAACGTCTTCAACGTTCACCGAAATTTTCGCACATTCAATAAAGAGCGCACCCAATTGACCAGGCTTATCTCCTACAACAACATTGACGAAACTGTAATCACGCGGTCGCGCACCATGTTTTCCACTAATACGCTGTTGTTGGCTCTTTCCATCTACTAAAAGTTTCTCTAAATATTTATCATCATTACTCGTAAGCGCATCGAGTACATGATCGAGTGATTCACCGAGCGAATTAAGTGCGTGAATAATGAAGCGTCGATTACTTCGAAGAATATCGAGCCACATCTTTTTATCTGACCCGGCTAATCTGGTCAGATCACGAACTCCCTGACCTGCCAGTAAAAGCTCATCCTCGCTAAGAACATTGAGTTGGGTCGCCAGCGCAGAACTCACAATCTGCGGAAGATGTGAGAGCACCGAGACCGATCGATCATGGCTCTCCGCGCTCATCTCGTAAGCGGTCGCGCCACATAAGGCGATAACTTCTCGGGCTTTCTCAATCGCGTCGCTAGATGTATAAGTCGACTTAATAACTGGCCACGCTCTTCCGACAAATAAGTCGGCCCGGGCAGCTGTTGGACCACTTACCTCTCTCCCCGCCATGGGGTGGGTTCCAACAAATCGTTGTCGAACTTCCGATAATTCATCAACTTTTACTTGAAGTTCAGACTTTGTGCTACCAACATCCATAAGTATCGAGTTTGGGTAGAGAGAACTTTCTGCTTGAAGCACCTCAAATATTTGCGAAACCGGCAGCGCCAAGAGAATTACTTCAGGGCTTTCAATTGACGTTGCTTGAACGAGATCTCGAGCCAGCATTTGAGCAGCAGAGTCTTGATCGATGATCTCAACCTCAACGCCCTCTGCTTTGAGAGCAAGCGCGACTGAGGTACCGATTAACCCCGCGCCAAC
>CAXBQM010000043.1:0-9837 GCA_963978235.1 uncultured bacterium
CTGCGATGTTCACCACAAAAAAACTACAAATCGATGCCACGCCATTCCAATAATCATGGTCGGCCTCAAGTTCTTTCGAGCAATTCTTAAATGAAAAGGAGATTGAACCGATCGCCCCTAATCTATAAATTAAGGGAAGTGCAATCACGGTTTGATCATCGGGCAAAATGTGAGGAATTTTTGGGAAACGGTTCTGCCATTCTGATGAACCATGAATAGCCACCAACTTCTTTTCTCGTACGGAATCTGTTGCGGGCGTGGCATCCCAGACAGACATCGTGTCAAAGCCTGCGAGTGATGCATCTGAATAACCATATGCCGCCAGCATTTTTAGATTGCCTTCACGAGTCAGGCGTGCCAGAAATGCGCCAGTGGAATTGCACTCTTGGAAAACGTTATGGACCAATTCCGTGACAAATGAACTTGGCGCAATGGAATTTGCTGAGAGCGTTGCTAATTTACTTATAGCGCGAGTCTTCTGCTCTGAGTTCATGTCACCTCTGCCCAGTTGTGATGAGAATTTTGCATTTCCCACGCTATGACCTGTCTCTGACAGGTCATGCGGAAGCGTATGTGGCTATTGACTTATAAGTGAGAGTTAATTGAGAATAACTTTGGAAATGACCGGTCATGTTCGCTCACTGACAGAGCGGTATTCTCGCCTGCGTGGCGAATGAGTTGCTGGCGAGTTATCGGGAACATCTGCGGCTAGATCGCAATCTTTCGGAAAATTCTATTCGCGCTTATATCGCAGATCTCGAATCGCTCTTAGAACATATCAATAAATTAGGTGTAACCGAGTTTAAAGATTTAACAATCGATCATCTTCGATCCTGGTTAGCAAACCTCCAAACTCGCGGCGCAGCTCGATCATCGCTCTCCCGACGTACTGTGTCTATAAAAGCGTTTACCTATTGGGGCGCTAAAAATGGTTGGTTATCACGTGATATCGGCAAACAACTGCAATCACCAAAACCGCAACGAAGATTGCCGGACATTCTCGATATTGAAGGCGCGATCACAACCCTTGATTCACTTGCGGTTCGAGTAAGCGAAGAGGGCAGTAGTGCGGCCATGAGAGATCGAGCAATCGTTGAAACGTTGTACGCCTCTGGAATTCGAGTATCGGAGTTGAGTGGACTTAATCTCAGCGATATTGATTTCAGTCGCAACACGTTACGTGTATTAGGTAAAGGTAATAAAGAGCGAACCGTTCCTATAGGCATTCCGGCAGCAAAAGCATTGACCGAATGGTTGGCGGCACGAAAGTCAATGGTCAATGAGAAATCTGGTGATGCAGTTTTTGTTGGCGCTCGTGGCAAGCGAATTGATCAGCGAACTGTCCGCGAAATCGTTTATGTCGCACTGGAAGCGCTCGGTGGAAAAGTAAAGATGGGACCACACGGTCTCCGACATTCTGCAGCTACTCATTTATTAGAGGGTGGCGCGGATCTTCGAACAGTGCAGGAAATCCTCGGCCATTCATCGCTTGCGACAACTCAGATTTACACTCATGTTTCACAAGATCGATTGAAGCAGGCTTACGAACAAGCACATCCTCGGGCTTAATTACTCGTGCCTAATTACATGAGCTTGCTTAGAAGCAGTACCGATTAAGCCAGAATTGAACTGATGGGACTTTCTGTTGTGATGACGCGAACGGTCTTAGTTTTTCCACGCATCACGATGGATTGAGTGGTGAAATAGTTTTCGCCGTAGCGAACACCTCGAAGTAACTCGCCATCGGTAATGCCAGTTGCAGCGAAGAAGACATCATCACCTTTGACTAAGTCATTAGTAGTGAAAATTCGATTGAGATCGAGACCCTGTGCCTTAGCCCGCTCACGTTCGTCATCACTTCGTGGCATAAGCCGACCTTGAATTTCTCCGCCAAGGCATTTCATAGCACAGGCTGAAATGATTCCTTCTGGTGTGCCACCGATTCCCATAAGTAAATCAATTCCCGTATTAGAACGGGCCGCTTCCACTGCACCGGCAACATCGCCATCAGTAATGAATTTTATTCTCGCGCCGGCTTCCCGAATATCTTTGACGAGTTGATCATGGCGTGGTCGATCAAGAACTACAACTGTCAACGATGAAATATCTACGTGTTTAGCTTTGGCAACTTTCTGCAAATTTACTTTTACCGGAGCGGTGATATCGATAACGCCCGCTGCTTCTGGACCAGTAACTAATTTCTCCATATAAAAAACTGCGGAGGGATCAAACATGGCACCGCGCTCTGCAAGTGCGATAACGGAAATTGCATTGGCCATACCTTTTGCCGTGAGCGTTGTGCCATCGACGGGATCGACGGCAACATCAACCGCAAGACCAGTTCCATCACCAACTAATTCGCCGTTAAAGAGCATTGGCGCATCATCTTTTTCACCTTCGCCAATAACGACAGTTCCTTGCATCGAAACGGTTGAGATCATCTTTCGCATCGCATCGACCGCCGCTTGATCTGCGCCATCTTTATCACCGCGGCCAACCCATTTTGATGCAGCAATTGCAGCCGTTTCAGTAACGCGAACTAATTCAAGTGCGAGATTTCGCGAAGGAAGTGAAGCGGACATGTGGGAAATCTATACCCGCTTCGAGTTCAACTTCTTCTTTGTTCTTTCACGACATCGTGAGGTGGTGCGGACGATGTACTTTCGGGAATCGCTAAACCGGTGGCCAGCCCAAAGAGAAAAATGCTGGCAATCACAACGGCTTTCATGGCAGGACTATGCATGGCAGGCGCTCTTACTGCGCTGGCTACGCTCACATGAGTGGAAATTCGGCGGTTGTGGGTCAGGTAGGATTTCGCCCGCACTGAAGAAATTCAGTGACATCTCAGCACCAACGACAACCTCGGTCTTACCTCCGGTAAGTCCATGTCAGGTGCGACGGATCTGACAACCGTCAGATCATTAACCGAGCAGGTTTATGCCTCGCGTATAAACCGATGAAGGAGTGTGCCGCCATGGCGGTTGTAACAATGCGAGAACTCCTCGACAGCGGTGTGCATTTCGGACACCAGACTCGTCGATGGAATCCAAAGATGAAGCGCTTCATTTTCACAGAGCGCAATGGCATCTACATCATCGATATCCAACAGTCACTTGCACTTATCGATAAGGCATATGACTTTGTGAAAGATTCCGTCGCAAAGGGCGGACATATTCTTTTTGTTGGTACCAAGAAGCAAGCACAAGAACCGATCATTGCTCAGGCAAATCGAGTAGGAATGCCATACGTCACTGAACGTTGGCTCGGTGGCATGCTGACAAACTTCCCAACTGTCTACAAGCGCGTACAACGTTTGAAAGAACTCGAAGCGTTAGAAGCAGCAAATGATCAAGTTCTTACAAAGAAAGAACTTCTCCTTCTTCGTCGCGAAAAAGAGAAGTTACATAAGAACCTCAACGGTATTCGAAACATGACCAAGTTGCCGTCAGCGGTATGGGTTGTCGATACCAAGAAAGAACACCTTGCAGTGGCAGAAGCCCACAAACTAGGTATTCCAGTGATTGCAATTCTTGATACCAACTGCGATCCAGATGAAGTTGATTACAAGATTCCAGGTAACGATGATGCGATCCGTTCGGTCACGTTATTGACTCGCGTCATTGCTGATGCAGTTGCGGCCGGACTTGCTGCGCGCTCTCAGCATGCCGCAAAAGAAGCAGCGGATGCGAAAGCTGGCGCAACTCAAGTTGCTGCCGGAGAACCACTTGCAGATTGGGAGAAAGAACTTCTTGGCGCTGCAGCAACTGAAAATACTGAAGCAAAGGCAGGCGAGTAAGTGGCATACACAGCAGAGGATGTAAAACGCTTACGTGAAGTAACCGCCGCTGGCATGCTCGATTGCAAGAAAGCGCTCGATGAATCAGGTGGAGATTTCGACAAGGCGGTTGAAATCATTCGCGTGAAAGGTCAAAAAGGCGTCACCAAGCGTGAAGGTCGGACCACGTCGAATGGTTTAGTTGCAGCAAAGGCAGAAGGTAATACCGCTGTGATGTTGGAATTAAATTGCGAGACAGATTTCGTGGCTAAAGGCGATCGTTTCCAAGCAGCCGCGAATGAATTGTTGGAGCATCTCTTCGCATCAAAAATCAGCGATGTTGCGACATTTACCGCTTCAAAGTTAGCTTCAGGTAAAACAGTTCAAGAACATGTCGATGAAGCAAATGCGACGCTCGGTGAAAAAATCGAACTTCGTCGACTGGCTGTTCTCGATGGTTCTCCTGTTGCGCTCTATCTCCATCGCACCAGCCCTGATCTGCCACCACAAGTTGGCGTCATCGTTCAATTAGGTAAAGCAGCGGGAGATACCGGTAAGGATGTTGCCCAACATATTGCAGCGTTTGCACCGCAGTATCTCAACCGCGAAGCGGTTCCTTCCGACATCGTCGAGAATGAGCGCCGAATTGCGGAAGAGACTGCTCGCGCAGAAGGTAAGCCTGATGCAGCGATTGCAAAGATCACCGAAGGTCGCGTGACCGGTTTCTATAAAGATGTCACTCTGTTAGAGCAGGCATTCGCAAAAGACAATAAGAAATCGGTAAAACAGGTAGTAGATGAGGCGGGGACCACCGTGTCTGCGTTCCATCGATTCCGAGTGGGTCAGTAACCTATAGGCACGAACCACTGAAGAGATTCAGTACAAGTAAAGGAGCACCGAAGATGGCCGAAAAATCAGCAGGCTATCGTCGAGTGCTCCTTAAACTTTCTGGCGAAGTTTTTGGTGGCGAAAAAGGAATCGGTGTTGATCCGGATGTCGTACACGATGTCGCTAACCAAATTGCCGCAGTTGTAAAAAGTGGAACTCAGGTAGCAATTGTTGTCGGCGGCGGAAATTATTTCCGTGGCGCAGAGCTACAAGTTCGCGGTATGGATCGCGCTCGAGCTGATTACATGGGAATGCTCGGAACGGTGATGAATTGTTTAGCGCTCCAAGATTTCTTGGAGAAAGAAGGAATTGATACACGAGTTCAGACTGCGATCACGATGGGCCAAGTTGCTGAACCGTATGTGCCACGCAGAGCGATTCGCCATCTTGAAAAAGGTCGAGTTGTAATTTTTGGCGCTGGTGCCGGTATGCCGTTCTTCACGACCGATACCGTCGCGGCGCAACGTGCGTTGGAGATCGGAGTTAACGCACTTCTTCTTGCAAAGAGCGGAGTAGATGGCGTGTATAGCGCAGATCCGCGAAAAGATAAGAGCGCGACCAAATACGAAAAAATTTCTTACGATGAAGTACTGAGTAAATCACTTGCTGTTGCGGACGCTGCTGCATTTAGTTTATGCCGCGAAAACAAACTGCCGATCGTCGTCTTCGATTTGATGACTAATGGCAATATCGGTCGCGCGGTTCGTGGTGAAAATATCGGAACGTTAGTTAACTAAATCTAAAGGAGCCCCATGTCAGAGTTAGCTGGAGTGCAGAGCGATATGTCTGCCAAGATGGATAAGGCAGTCGATGTTGCACGCGAGGATTTCGCAAGCATCCGAACTGGCCGGGCCCACCCATCAATGTTTGGAAAAATCATGGTGGATTACTACGGAACATTTACGCCACTGTCCCAACTTGCATCGATTCAAGTTCCAGAAGCGCGCATGGCCCTTGTTACTCCGTATGACAAAGGGGCGATGGCTTCCATTGAAAAAGCAATTCGCGAATCAGACCTTGGCGTTAATCCAGGAAACGATGGCAGCGCAATTCGCATCAACTTTCCGCAACTCACCGAAGAGCGGAGAAAAGAATTTATCAAGGTAGCAAAAGCGAAAGCCGAAGATTCACGCGTCGCTATTCGCAATATTCGCCGTACTGCGAAAGAAGCGATGGAGAAACTTGAGAAAGACGGCAAGATTTCGAAAGATGATCTCGCACGTGCTGAAAAAGAGATGGAAAAAACCACTAGCGATCACGTGGCAAAAATTGATGACATGCTCAAACATAAAGAAGCTGAACTTCTCGAAGTTTAACTATGTCAGATCTCCATTCGTTAAATGATGCGATAAATAAGCGAGCCGGTCGAAAACTTCTTCCTTCAATCATCGTCTCCGTTTCACTCATCCTTTTAGTGATGGGTACGGTGAAATTAATTCCGGTCGCATTCGCAGTGGTTGTTGGGATTGCGGTCTATCTTTCGGTACGCGAATTAATGAAAGCGTTAGCTGTTGGTGAAATAACGTTCTCACCTTTAATGATGCCAATTGCCATCGCAGCGATTATTGCTGGTACATGGTGGGGTGGCATTAATGGGCTTGCGGTCGCAACCGCGCTGGTCATTCCAAATATGTATTTCTTTATCTTGCTCCAAGGAATCGATGGCTTCGTTAAACGAGCAAGTGCTGCAACCCTCGCCCTGGTTTACATTGGATTTCTCGGAGGGTTCCTTGTTCTCTTAGCGCGCAAGAGCCAAGGTTTCGACAACATCATGACCTTAGTAATTCTGGTGGGCTGCAACGATACGTTTGCTTACGTCTTTGGAGTGCTTCTTGGTAAACATAAGCTCGCTCCTCACATCAGTCCCAAGAAAACATGGGAGGGGTTTATTGGCGGACTTGTCTTTACTGCAATAGGTGGCGCGTTGGCATTCCGTTATTTACTTGAATTCGATGCTCGCATTGGCGCGGTAGTTGGCGTGATGGGAGTTATCACTGCAACCGTGGGCGATTTAATTGAAAGCGCTATCAAACGCGATTTAGCAATCAAAGATATGGGTACGTTATTACCGGGCCATGGTGGCATGCTCGATCGAATTGATTCTGCGCTTCTTACTGCGCCTGCGCTCTGGTGTGCGCTTGAGCTTGTGAAACATTTCAACTAGATAGCGCAGTGAATCGATGACAACTCGCGCAAAAACCCCAGAACATCTTGCAGATCTTGACCCAGGAGAGCGACGAGCAAAAGCAATGTCACTTGGCCTGCCAGCATTTCGCGCGAATCAAATATCAACGCACTATTTCACTCACTTCAACGATGACCCTGAAAGTTGGAGCGATATCCCACACGGAATGCGTGAACTTGTAGCCTCTGAATTTTTGCCACAATTAATAACACTCGTGCGTTCAATAACTTGTGATAACGGAAAAACTCGAAAAGACTTATGGCGATTACATGACGGTGTTCTTGTTGAGAGCGTTTTAATGAAATACACCGATCGCACAACAGTATGCATCTCATCGCAAGCTGGCTGCGGAATGGATTGCCCATTCTGTGCAACGGGTCAAGCCGGGTTAACGCGAAATCTCACCGCCGGCGAGATCACCGCTCAATTAGTTGCCGCCGCGAAGTCATGTGCAGCAGGTGAACTACCAGGTGGCCCGACTCGGTTATCGAATGTTGTTTTTATGGGAATGGGTGAACCATTAGCTAATTACGACGCAGTGATGCGAACCGTGCGAAATATTGTGACGCCACAACCAGATGGACTTGGTATCGGAGCGCGTTCGGTCACGGTATCGACAGTAGGACTGGTTAATGGCATTGAAAAATTGATGGATGAAGATTTACAAATTACTTTGGCGGTTTCACTCCATACGCCCGATGACCAACTACGTGACACGCTCGTTCCTATCAATAATAGATTTAAAGTTGCAGAAGTACTCAAAGCTGCCGATGCATATGCGGATAAGACAGGTCGCCGATATTCGATTGAATATGCGTTAATCCGTGACATTAATGATCAAGCCTGGCGAGCTGACTTACTTGGAAAACTTTTGAAGAATCGTCATGCCCACGTCAATCTCATACCGCTCAACCCAACACCGGGCTCCAAGTGGACTGCCTCGCGGAAAGAAGATGAGAAGGAGTTTGTCCGAGTTCTCGAGAGTTATGGGGTACCTGTGACCGTTCGCGATACTCGTGGCCGCGAAATTGATGGTGCATGTGGCCAATTAGCGGCGGCGGAAGCCTAGATTCGCTGATTCATTCCGAGTATTTTGCGCGTATGAAAACCATTCAGAACTTTATTGATGGCAAGAGCGTTCCCGCAAAAGATGGCAAGACTTCCCAAATAATCAATCCAGCAACTGGTGAAGCATTTGCTACTGCACCAGTATCAAGCGCCGCAGATATCGATGCGGCATATAACGCAGC
This sequence comes from uncultured bacterium, assembly GCA_963978235.1. Lineage (GTDB taxonomy): Bacteria > Actinomycetota > Actinomycetes > Nanopelagicales > Nanopelagicaceae > UBA7398. The sequence continues at coordinate 8,099 of CAXBQM010000043.1, forward strand.
ATCGAAAGCATTTGAAAGTTGGCGAGACTCCACTCCAAGTGAACGACAGAAAGCAATTTTTAGAATTGCCGACGCGATTGAATCTCGTGCTGAAGAGTTAGTGGCGTTGGAAAGTGAAAATACTGGAAAACCTTTAGCAATCACCATGTCAGAAGAAATTCCTCCGATGGTGGATCAAATTAGATTTTTCGCAGGCGCGGCACGAAATCTTGAAGGTCGCTCTGCTGGCGAATATATGCGGGGTATGACTTCTTTTATTCGTCGTGAACCAATCGGTGTTGTCGGACAAGTAACGCCATGGAATTACCCCATGATGATGGCGGTATGGAAATGGGCGCCGGCAATCGCAGCTGGAAATTGTGTTGTTCTTAAACCAAGCGATACCACCCCAGCATCAACAGTATGGATGGCAAATCTGATGGCAGAGTTTTTACCTGCCGGTGTTTTTAACGTTGTCTGCGGTGATCGAGATACAGGTCGCGCACTCGTTGATCATCCAACGCCACAAATGGTTTCAGTGACGGGTTCAGTTCGCGCCGGTATGGAAGTTGCAACTTCTGCAGCAAAAGATGTGAAGCGAGTACACCTTGAACTTGGCGGAAAAGCGCCAGTCGTTGTCTTTGATGATGCCAATTTAGAAGCTGCAGCAGAAGCAATTGCGATCGCTGGTTATTTCAATGCTGGCCAAGATTGCACCGCTGCAACTCGCGTTCTCGTAGAAGCAGCGGCATATGACGACATGGTCGCACTCCTTACCGAACAAGCGAAAAACCAGATCAAGGTCGGCATGCCCAATGAAGAAGTACTTGTTGGCCCACTCAATAACCCCAATCAGTTAGAGCGTGTAAGTGGCATGGTCAATCGCGCGCCATCGCATTCACGAGTGACAACTGGTGGAGTAGCGTTGAAGCAGCCGGGCTTCTTCTTCCCACCAACTGTTATCGCTGATTTGAAGCAGGATGATGAATTGATTCAGAGCGAAGTTTTTGGCCCAGTTATCACCATTCAGAAGTTCACGGATGAAGCAGAAGCGATTCGTAATGCCAATGGTGTGAAATACGGATTGGCATCAAGTGTCTGGACCTCAGATCATGGCCGTGCGATGCGCGCTGCTCGCGCCTTCGACTTCGGTTGCGTCTGGATCAATACCCATATCCCAATCGTCGCTGAGATGCCGCATGGCGGTTTCAAGCATTCCGGGTATGGAAAAGATCTCTCGAATTATGGCTTCGAGGATTACACCAGAATTAAGCATGTTATGACTAATCTAAACGCCTAGAACTAACCTCACTGACCACAATAAGAGAAAGCGAAGCGATGACAAAGAAACCATCTTCACCAGAAGTTGCACAATTAATTAAATCGCAGATGTCACGTCGTAGTTTTCTTGCTGGAGTTGGCGGTATTGGTGCCGCAACAGCTCTCGCAGCGTGTGGTGGTGGCGGAAGTGATAGCGCAGCGTCTGATGGCACAGTTCGTTGGGCAAACTGGACGCTTTATTTAGATTACGACTCTGATAAGAAGGTCTATCCAACACTTGAAGCATTTATGGCGTCATCTGGAATCAAAGTTGATTACAAAGAAGATTACAACGATAACGATGAATTCTGGGGCAAAGTTCAAGGTCAACTTGGCTTAGGTGAAGATATTGGTTATGACATTGTCTCGCCAACCGACTGGATGGCAGCGCGTTGGATTAGAAATAATTATGCGCAGAAATTCGATGCAGCAAATATGCC
>CAXBQM010000044.1:0-9749 GCA_963978235.1 uncultured bacterium
GAATTAACTGGTGCGCATACGTACAGCACTATCTTTGGAACTGGCCCGATGGAAACTTACCCAGATCGCAAGATTGGTCGAATCCACAAATGGAGTTCGCAAGTTTCTGACAATTATGTTCCTTATGTGAAGCCACAAGAAAATGGTGGCCGTGCCGACGTTCGTTGGTTTACCGTGACCGATTCAGCGGGCCATGGCTTGTATGTGCAACTGGATAAACCACGTCAGGTAACGATTACTCCAATGCGTTCTAGCGATCTCGCGGATGCGACTCATCACGTTGATGTTCAACCGTCTGGCAATACCGTCGTCACTATTGATGCCGCACATCGTGGCGTGGGTACCGCTTCATGTGGTCCAGATACGCTTGATAAATACCGAATTAAGCCCGGTATCTTTACTTGGCAGTGGAGCGCAGTACAGATCTAATTTTTGTACTGAGTAAATTAACGAACGGGCCACTTGATTGGCACTTCATATTTTGCGCTTCGACCATCACCTGATGAACGTCCTCGTAGCCGTCGAATGATCCACGGAATTCCAAATGTAATTAACCACCAGAGATCTTTCGCTACTCGAATTGGCGCAATCGGTCGTGCTCGGCCAGTTAGTGGAGTACGCCAATGTGGATCATGTGGCGCACCAAGTTTTTCTAAAACACCTTGTGCGACTCGGCGATGGCCCTCGGCATTGAGATGCAATTTATCTGAAGAAATAAAGCGTGGGTCTTGCCAGAATGAATCGAAATTAGGATCGAGCAAAATTGCTCCTACTTCGTTCGCCATCACTCGAACATTTTCATTAAATACTTTAAAGCGCTCCTGCCAGATCTTCGCTCGTTTAGTTTTCTCACCAGTATCTTCGAGAACGCAGAAGAGCATTAATTGTGCGCCGGATTTTGCAAGAAAACGAACCGTCTCTGAATACTCTTCAATCACTGAATTCGGATTGTATTTTGGTCGAAGTACATCATTTGCACCTGCATGAAATGAAAGCAAAGTGGAGCGACCTTCCACATATTTCAACGCTACTGGAACTTGATCGCGCGCTACTTGGCCAACTAATTTTCCACGAATCGCTAAATTCATATACGTGAAGTTGGGATTTCCTTCAGCAAGTACATCTGCAACTCGATCGGCCCAGCCACGATATTTCCCGTTTATCTGCTCATCCGACATACCTTCTGTCATCGAATCTCCGAGTGCGATAAAACGAGTAAACATTGTTAAGTAACCTCTAGCGGGAACGTTTCTTATCTATTTCATACAACGCGATGGACATAGCAACGCTGGCATTAAGTGACTCCACGCTTCGCTGCATTGGAATAGAAACAACGAGATCGCACTTCTCTCGAACCAGCCGCGATAAGCCTTTTCCTTCACTGCCAGCAATCACCATCAACGGCTCGGTCGAAACGGTCATAGCGTCGATTGCTTGATCGCTCTCCCCATCAAGTCCGACGATAAAACAGCCATACGCTTTTGCATCATCAATTGAGCGCGCAAGGTTTGTTACTTGTGCAATCGGTAACCGAGCAGCAGCACCGGCTGATGCTTTCCATGCGGTTGCTGTAATGCTGGCATTTCGACGTTCCGGAATGATGAGGCCATCTGCACCAAATGCTGCAGCAGATCGAACAATCGCACCGATATTTCGTGGATCGGTTACGCCATCAACTGCAATAAAGAGCGCTGGTGCCTTTGCTCGTTGGAAAATTTCTTTCTGCGAGGAATATTGAAATGGTTTAACAATCAGCGCAACGCCTTGATGGCTAGCAATTCCTGTTAACGCTTCCAACTTTCCACGCGGTACTTCTCGAACTGGCAATTGAGATTTCTGAGCGTGGTGCATAATTTCAGTAAGACGTTCGTCAACATCCACGCCTACTGCCACAACTAATTCGCGAGCAGGAATTCCGGCACGGAGCGCTTCAACAACAGTATTTCGCCCAGCGATCGTATCGACGTAAGTTTTTTCTCGCTGCTGTTGGCGACGGTTATCGCGGCGATCGCTACGATCACCACGTCGATCATTACGTTGATCATTACGTTGATCATTACGACGATCACCGCGACGTGAGTCATTGCGAGAATCATTTCTCGAGCCATTTCGTGAATCTTCTCTGCGACGTTCTGGTTTTCCAGGTTTGCCCGCTTTTCGTTTTGCCGCTTTGTGATACGGACGATCTTCGGCTTTGGGAGTTGGTCCACGACCGCGCAAACCGCGACGTTGCGGTTTGTTACTTCCAGGCTTATTTCCGGTTCTATTTCCGGTTCTCGCTCTATCTCTCATATCGACCAACGCGGCCCTTCTGGCGTATCTTCAATAGTAATTCCCATTCCACTAATGCGATCTCGAATCGCATCAGCTGCCGCAAAATCTTTGCGGGAACGCGCTGCTTCTCGTTGTTCAAGAAGTAACGAAATTAACCCATCTATTGCTTGAGTGAGTTCAGAATTATCATCTGCTGCGAATGCAGCATCAAACGGGTCACAGCCTAACACTGTAAGTACGCCGCGAATTTTCGCTGCAGCGTTTGCTACATCAGCGCTCTTACTTTGAGTGAGCGCAGTATTTCCTTGTGTCAGCCACTCTGAAACTAACGCTAACGCTTGCGGTACCGCTAAATCATCATTCATTAAATCGGCAAACTTTGTATCAATAATCGGTTCTTGAATTCCTGCGCGCTTGAGAAACTTTTCTATTCGTCGATAGGCGACTGCTGATTCTTCTAACGCTTCAAATGAAAACTCCAACATTGATCGATAGTGAGCGCTTCCTAAATACCACCGAAGTTCAGCGCCACGAACTTTCTTGAGAATCTCTTTCACTTGGAGTGAATTACCCAGGGATTTACTCATCTTCTCACCAGCAGTTGTTACCCACGCATTGTGCATCCATAATTGTGCAAAGCCGTAACCTGCTGCTTCGGATTGTGCAATTTCATTTTCATGATGTGGGAAAACTAAATCCAAACCACCGCCGTGAATATCAAAGCTCTCGCCGAGATAGGCATGCGCCATTGCCGAACACTCCAAATGCCAACCTGGTCTTCCTGCTCCCCACGGCGTTGGCCACGATGGTTCGCCAGGTTTCGCCGCTTTCCATAACGCAAAATCTCGTGGATCTTTCTTATATGTTTCATCTGCGTCACCAGCTGGTTTGAGATCATCTAATTTTTGATGGGAGAGCGTGAGATAGCGCTTCAATTTTCGAACTTCCAAATACACATCGCCATTTCCTGGCGCATATGCACTGCCATTCTCAATAAGTTTCGCCATCAACTCAATCATCTGCGTGATGTGGCCGGTCGCGCGCGGTTCGTATGTTGGTGGGAGAACATTGAGCGCTCCGTAAGCGTGTGAAAAAGCGCGCTCGTATTTCATCGCAAGCGCCCACCACTCCATCTCTTCATGAATGGCTTTATGCAAAATCTTGTCATCAATATCAGTAACGTTTCGTACAAAAGTTACTTTAAAACCAGATGCGGTTAACCAGCGACGGAGTATGTCGAAATTTACGCCGCTTCGAATATGTCCAATATGTGGTTCTGCTTGCACAGTTGCACCGCAGAGATAGATAGAGACTTCACCTTTATTAATGGGCACAAACTCGCGAACTGAACGAGTCGCAGTGTCATATAAGGCGAGAGACGAAGACATTGAGTGATTCTATTTCCGATTACCGAGAAACCTGAAAAACACTGGCGATCGCTATTGCAGAAAGCCCTTTTCCTTCACCAGTAAAGCCCAATCCGTCTGTGCTTGTTGCAGTAACAGAGACGGTTGCGCCATTGAGCGCGCTTGAAAGTGCTGCAATTGCTTCCGCGCGACGTGGTCCAATCTTGGGTCGATTACCAACGATTTGTACCGAAACATTTGCAATGGCAAAACCTTTCGCGGTAATTCTCTGCAACGTCTCTTTCAATAACTTCTCGCCCGACGCTCCGGCATACGCAGGATCGGACGTTCCAAAATTAGATCCGAGATCGCCTAATTGAGTTGCCGCAAAGAGCGCATCACATATTGCATGCGCAGCCACATCGCCATCCGAATGGCCATCAACTCCAATTTCGTTCTCCCATTTCAAACACGCTAACCAGAGTTCGCGTGATGAATCTTGAGAAAAAGCGTGTGCATCAGTTCCAATACCGGTCATTAGCGTTGGCGCTGAACCATCAAGGAATTGCATGGCGGTTGAAATATCTTCTGGCGTTGTAATTTTCATCGCCCGCGCTTCACCCGCGATTGTTTTTACTTTGATTCCTAGCGCTTCAACCAGCGCAGCATCGTCGGTTGCATCCTCACTTGCTTCGTGAGCGCGAAGAAGAACCGATTTATCAAATCCTTGTGGCGTTTGGACAATTGCCAACGAAGATCGATCAGGAGTTGCACGCACATAGCCATCACGTCCAACTTCTTTAATGGTGTCGATCACGGAAAGTGTTGGGATCACTGCCGATTCACCAGCTACTACCGCATCACGAATTCGTGTTGCTAACTCACTTGTTGCAAGCCCGCGAGCCGCGTCATGGACCAAGACACAACTCACCGAAGGCGAGAGTGAATTAACTGCTAACCGAACGGAATCGCTCCGTAATACGCCACCTGTAATTACTTGTGCACTGTCACCGACAATTTTTCGATATTCGGCTTCATATCCTTGTGGTGCAGTAATGACAATCTCATCAACCACGGATGAAAGGGCTGTAAATGCTCGTTCTAATAGCGATACGCCATGGATTTGAACAAGCGCTTTTGGAATCTGTGCCCCGAGTCGATGTCCCATACCTGCTGCAGCAATAATCGCTGCGGTACGTGGGTTTGACTGGCTCACAGTTGAGCCAATTAGGAGGCGAGTACCTCGTTGAGAATGGACTCGGCTTTTGCTTCGTCAGTGTGCTCAGCGAGTGCCAATTCAGAGATCAAAATTGATTTTGCTTTTGCGAGCATTCGCTTCTCGCCAGCAGATAAGCCACGATCAAGGTCGCGGCGATACAAATCGCGAACAACTTCTGCAACTTTAATGACATCACCAGATGCTAATTTTTCAAGGTTTGCTTTGTAACGACGTGACCAGTTTGTTGGTTCTTCGGTATATGGCTGGCGAAGAACACCGAATACTCGATCTAAACCTGCTGAATCAACAACGTCACGTACTCCGACAAGATCACAATTCTCTGCTGGAACTCTTACCGTTAAATCACCTTGGGCCACTTTGAGAACTAAGTAGATTTTCTCTTCGCCCTTAATGGTCCGAGTCTCAATCGCTTCGATGAGAGCCGCTCCGTGGTGAGGATAAACAACGGTTTCGCCAACTTTGAATGTCATTGTTGCCTTTCTTGACAGCCTCTGATGGTGCTGAGAGGGGAGATCGGGAGCAAGAGGGTTAATTCTACCAGCCACTTCTGACACATCAAAGTTGAGCTACCCCTCCTGAAATCAGCCATTGGCGCTGAAAAACTGGCCATTACCCTAAAATGCGCCAATGACGATTTCCAGAAAAAAGAAATTCGCAATTGCTTTAACAACTCTTTCGCTCGTCTTCGCAGTGACAAGTTGTGGCGCAGGATTAGAAGCGCCAACTTCGAAAATTCGACAAGTCACTGATGGCGCCGAAGCTGATGCTGGTTCAATCAAAGTTCGCCACATCATGGTTGTTGCTCAAGCAGATGGTTCTGGAACTCTTGTTGGCTCAATTGTGAATTCTGCTGGTGAATCTGACGCAATTGAAGTAATTGGAATTAATTACCAAGTAGCCACCTATGCTGGCAAGAAAGATCTCCTCGTTAATTCGCCAGTGAATTTCGCTGGCGCGTCTGCAAATGCGCAAGTCTCTGTTCCAACTCTTGGCGCACCTATTGGGAGCAACGTTGTTGTTGAGATTCGATTTACAAAAGCGGGGTCAGTAAAAGTGAACGCACTCGTTCGCGAACGATCTGGCGAACTTGCCGATGTTGGTGGCGAGATAGTTACTCCGTCAGCAAGCCCCTCGCCTAGCGCAACGAAGTAATTACTTCTTACCCTGATTTGCTACCGCAGTAATCGCGGCTGCTGCTGCATCCGGATCTAAATATTCGCCGCCTTTTTTCACAGGTGTCATCGCGTCATTGAGTTGATACACCAATGGAATGCCCGTTGGAATATTTAGTTCAGCGATATCGGAATCAGAAATACCATCTAAATGTTTTACCAACGCCCGGAGCGAATTTCCGTGGGCTGTTACGAGAACCGTTTTATTCTCCTTCAAGTCTGGAACAATCGCCTCACTCCAATACGGCAACATCCTCGCAACGACATCCTTTAAACATTCAGTCTTAGGCATGGCAGAGCCCAATCCGGCATAACGCGGATCGTGTGCTTGGCTAAATTCATCGGTATCTGCAATGGGTGGTGGTGGCACATCAAATGAGCGGCGCCATAATTTAAATTGCTCTTCACCATAAGCTGCCAACGTTGCCGCTTTATCTTTGCCTTGTAGCGCCCCGTAATGGCGCTCATTGAGTCGCCATGAACGCTTTACTGGAATCCAATGACGTTCACATGCTTCGAGCGCAATCTGTGATGTTGAAATCGCTCGACGTAATAAAGACGTATGAACGATATCCGGCAATATCTTCCGTGCCGCTAAAAGTTCGCCACCACGCTTCGCCTCAGTTCGACCTTTTTCCGAGAGCGCGACATCGACCCAACCGGTGAAGAGATTCTTCGCATTCCACTCACTCTCGCCATGGCGGAGCAACACGAGCGTGTAGGTCATAGCGCCATCTTGCCAGACTTCATTAGATAACGACTAGCATCAGCCGCAGTTCACAAAGTCCACTTTCGAGCTTCCCCAGATTCGCGGAGTTGTCATGGCGCTGACACCAAAAGATGCCGTTCTCTTCGATTTGTATTCTGCACTCGCTGATCGCATTGCATCAGGCGCGCGCACCACAATCGAACTTATAAATGCCCCAAAAGATAATCGAAAAGAATTAGCAAAACGTATCGGTGCGATTGAATCAGAAGCAGATGACCTTCTCGGAAAAATTATTCGCAGAATAGATGACATGTTTGTAACGCCATATGATCGAGGCGATCTGCAGGATCTTGCTAACGCTCTCGATGATGCGATGGATGCCATTGAAGAAGCAACTGACGTCGCCGTGCTTCACAACGTTAAAGATTTTCCACAAGGAACACTTGATCTTGCTGATGCGGTTCGACGATTGGCAGAGCTAACTTCTAGCAGCATGCCACGTCTTAAGAATCTCAAGGACCTTGACCATTATTACGCCGAAGCAGATCGAATTGAAGATGAAGGCGATCGCATCCATCGTCGCATCACTTCGCTGCTCTTTGATGGTTCTTTTGATGCCATGGAAATTCTTCGCATTGCCGGTTCCATTGACCAACTTGAAGAGTCACTCGACCACATGGCAAAAGTTGCGCGAGTAATACGAACAATTTCCCTCAAGGAATCCTAAAAATCACCACCTCATGACAACTACCCAAGTCATTGTCGGATTAATAATCCTGGTTGCGCTGATCTTTGATTACACCAACGGGTTTCATGATGCTGCAAATGCCATCGCTACTTCTGTTGCAACGAAAGCACTTCGTGCACGAACCGCACTTCTCATCGCAGCGCTCGGCAATCTCATTGGCGCCTTTCTCAGCGAAGGTGTTGCAAAAACGGTTGGTAAAGGAATTATTGAAGTTAAACCCTCAACTGCCGGACTGATGTCGGTGATGGCTGCCTTACTTGGCGCTATTGCATGGAATTTATTGACGTGGTGGTTTGGTCTGCCCTCATCATCGTCACATGCACTGATTGGTGGTTTGGTTGGAGCCGCTCTCGTTTCAAATGAAACAGTGTTGTGGAATGGCGTTGTTCAGAAAGTTGCCATTCCAATGGTGCTCTCACCAATGATCGGGTTCACCGCAGCATTCATGCTCACGCTCTTACTTCAATGGTTATTTAGAAATTCCAAACGTTCAAAAGTTGGCAAAGGATATAAAGCAGGACAGATTGTTGCCGCATCAGCGATGTCAGTTGGCCATGGTTTGCAAGATGCTCAGAAAACAATGGGCGTCATGACACTCGCACTCATTGTCGGCGGAATGCATTCAGGAGATTCCATCCCACCACTTGTAAAGATTGGTGCTGCAGTTGCTATCTCACTTGGCACGTATGCAGGTGGTTGGCGAATTATGAAAACACTTGGAAAGCGAATGATTGAGATGGATCCGGTTCGCGGCCTCGCATCACAGACGGTCGCATCGTCTGTTCTCTACATCCTTGCTATCCATTTCAAGGCTCCTATCTCAACAACTCACACCATTACCTCATCAATTCTTGGTGCTGGCGCAACTCGTGGTCGCAAATGGGTTCGCTGGGGAGTTGTCGGAAACATTCTTGGCGCCTGGCTTCTCACAATTCCAGCAGCCGCTGCTTGTGCTGGTTTATTTCACTTACTTTTCAGAGTCCTTGGTATTGCGGGCTAAACAAGTAAGTGCTTAAACGCTTCTAAGTTTGCCAACGATTCACCGCGTGATACTCGCCAGGCCCATTCACGACGAATCGCACTACTAAATCCAAGCTCTAAGAGTGGATTAAAAGATGAATCCGAATACTGCAACACTGCACCAATCACACGATCCAACTCTTGTTCGCTTACCGCACTAAACGGTAATCGACCCACTAAATAAATATCTCCTAATTCATTGACCGCAAATGCGACTGAGTACATCGATGCATTCTTTTTCAATAACCATTCGTGGACTGCCGCTGCATTTTCATCAGGGCGGCGAATAACAAAGGCATTAATGCTTAATGAATGATCGCCTACAACGAGCGCGCAATGAGTTTGGAGTTTTGTTTCGCCTGGAAGAGTCAGAAGAAAAGTTTTCTCGCCCTGCTTTTCAAAATCAAGCGAATGCGAATCGAGAAATTCTTCAATCGTGGCAACTACAAATGCAGCGTTACTCATGCCAATCGAATATTCGACGCAGCATCGCTGGAAAGCACTCGGTCGTAGACATCTAGGATTCCGCGCGCGGTCGCATCCCAACCAAACTTCGACGCATGCTCCACCGCACCCATCGATAACAAAACGCGACGTTGTGGCTCAACAAGGAGCCGTGAAATCACCGCACTCCATGCGCGTGGATCATGGCCATCGACTAATGAGCCAGAAATTCCATCTGCTACCGCTGTGCGAAGTCCACCTACTGCTGTTGCAACAACCGGAGTTCCACATGCCTGCGCTTCAAGTGCGACTAAGCCAAACGATTCACTATAGGAAGGCACACATACTAAATCGGATGCGCGATACCAATCGGGCAAATCAGCGCGCGGTACTGGCGCCATGAAATGAACAATGTCTTCAACGCCGAGAAACTTTGTTAGCGCTTTAAGTCGTTCTGGTTCTTCAGCGCCATTTCCTGATGCGCCACCAATAATGAGTACCGCTAATTTCGCTCGTAAGAACGGTGAATGTTTCACCATCTCAGCCGCTGCGCGAATCAAAACATCTGGACCTTTATGCGGTTGAATGCGTCCTACGAAAGTTAATACAAGTGCATCTGGCGCGATATTAAGTTTTTCGCGAGTAACTTTTTTTCCGGCACCAATCTTGAACGTTGAAAGATCAACACCTGGCGCAACAACATACACATCATCAGGACATGCGCCATATAACGAAACGAGCGCGGCCGCTTCTGCATCAGTATTGGCAATAAGCGCTTTCGAAGCGTGCACAACCT
>CAXBQM010000045.1:0-9456 GCA_963978235.1 uncultured bacterium
TCGCCAACACCTACTGCTGCACCGACAAGCAGCGCTGCGCCTTTTACTAACTTCACATGTGTTCTCTGCTCATCGATAGCAAGATTGCGATGAATGATTCCAATTCCGCCAGCCTTAGCCATGGCGATCGCCATCGTTGATTCAGTAACGGTATCCATCGCCGATGAAACCAGCGGAACATCAAGCCAGATCGAGCGGGTTAGCTGGGTTTTAGTTTCTACTTCAGAAGGGACGACATCGGAGGCATCAGGAAGGAGGAGAACATCATCATAGGTAAGCCCGATCATGGCTACCTTTTCATTGACCTCGCTCACTCGTCGATCTTATAGGGCTTTTTACAACCCAACTGCGTGCGAGATTTCTTGGCAGGCTTCTGCGAGATCGTCAACGTAGACAGCCGACTCGAAATTATCTGAACCCCAACCTGGGCCACCAATAATGACTCGTGGCGCTGGTCGCAGCGTTGGTAAATCATTGACGAAATGTGGTTTCGCTTGTTTGGCAAGTGAGGACCAGAGAAAGACTGCCGGTGGCGCTGATTTTCGAATCGTCGCATCGAGCGCCTCTAACGGAGTTCGCGCGCCAAGTACATGGCTGTAAATTCCATTTTCAGATAACGCCGCTGCCAAGGCATACAACGCTAACGAGTGTAGATCTTCACCAACTGTTGCCAGAATTACGGGTCGTGGATTTACTGGCGATTCAATCTGAAATTGTGCATCGCGCAATACGCCAGCAACAACATCGGATACTAAGTGCTCTACTTCAATACCTTTGCCATCGCTCTCCCACTCATCGCCGAGCGCAATCATCAAAGGAACAATTACTTCACTCCACGTTGCGACAACGCCGGAGCGTTTAAGTTCGGTAATTAATAATTGTTCGACATACGCTCGATCGAAACCTTTTGCCGCGCGAATAACTGCGCTCACAAGATCTTCTTTTACTTCAAATTCGCGGACCGGCTCGCGATGTTTCAAACTCTTAATGCTCTTTAACTCCAACGCTTGTTGCGCTGCCTCTGCTGGCGCAACTCCGGCAATAACTAGTTTGCGCATCAGCGTTAACCGGGCTAAATCAGATTCAGAGTAACGGCGATGTTCGCCAGATGAATGTTCAGAGGGGCCAAGTCCGTATCGACGATCCCAGGTCCGGAGTGTGGCTGGCGCTACGCCCAACCGTCGGGCAACCGCAGCGACCGTTAGCGCTTCATTGCCCATGCTGCCCATGCCGCTATCTTCAAGGGGGATCGCCACCCTCGCCACTTGAAAATCGACCTCGCTGAGCGTGGCAGCGAGCGGGAGCCCTCAAAAAATCGACCGTGTCGTGAGTTGTTCAGTACTTGAACAACCTATGAAACGATTGTATATTCCGGGCTATGAGTGAAACAACGCGATTACCGAAACCTGTTGCTGAAGCGTGGGAATGGCAGTACGAGGGAGCTTGCCGTTCTCTCCCCACTGAAATGTTCTTTCATCCAGATGGCGAACGCGGTCCTCGTCGCGAAGCGCGCATTCGCGCTGCGAAAGCAGTCTGCGCAACATGTCCGGTAGTTGCTGCATGCCGAGCACATGCGCTCTCCGTTCAAGAACCATATGGAATCTGGGGCGGACTTACTGAAGAAGAGCGAATGGAAATTATTTCCAACGCACGACGCAACCGCCGAAGTGAGTACGTCACTGCTTCATAATTATTTACGCTGATACCCCCAAATAAAAAACCCGAGCAGATCGCTCGGGTTTTTTAATTAGTAATTAATTAGTGGGAATGTCCACCTGGGCCATGGCTATGGCCATGTCCGTGCGCTTCTTCCTTCTTCTCTTCTGGAGTTTCGAAGACAAGCGCTTCCGTTGTAATAAACATCGCTGCAATCGACGCCGCGTTAGCAAGTGCCGAGCGAGTTACTTTCACTGGATCAATAACGCCATCTTTGACGAGATCGCCGTAAACCTCAGTTGCGGCATTGAAACCTTCATGAGATTTCATTGAGCGAACTTTGGAGACAACGACATAACCTTCTTGGCCAGCGTTCTCGGCAATCCATCGAAGTGGTTCTTCGCATGCTTTGCGAACAAGTCGAACACCAACTGCTTGATCGCCAGATAGTTTGAGATCATCATCGAGAACTGATGATGCATGAACGAGTGCCGCACCACCGCCTACAACGATTCCTTCTTCTACCGCAGCACGAGTTGCTGAGATGGCATCTTCAAGTCGATGCTTCTTCTCTTTTAACTCAACTTCAGTATGTGCACCAACTTTGATGACGCAGACGCCACCAGCGAGTTTGGCCAAACGCTCCTGAAGTTTTTCGCGATCCCAATCTGAATCTGCAGCATCAATCTCTTTGCGAATTTCACTCACGCGAGAATTCACTGCCGCCTTATCGCCACCGCCATCAACGATGGTGGTGTGATCTTTTGTAATCACAACGCGACGAGCTTTTCCAAGCATGTCGATCGTGACTTGATCGAGCTTCAAACCGATTTCAGTAGAGATGACTTGGCCACCAGTAAGGATTGCCATGTCTTGCAACATCGCTTTTCGACGGTCGCCAAAGCCAGGTGCTTTAACCGCTGCCGATGCGAAAACTCCGCGCATGCGGTTCACCACGAGAGTGGAGAGCGCTTCGCCTTCGATGTCATCAGCGATAATCAAAAGTGGCTTATTTGTCTGGGCAACTTTTTCTAGCACAGGCAAGAGTTCTGGTAGCGCAGAGATCTTGTTCGCTGAGATCAAGACATAAGCATCTTCCAGCACAGTCTCCATACGATCGGTATCGGTGACGAAGTACTGAGAGATATAGCCTTTATCGAATTGCATACCTTCAGTGAATTCGAGTTCCAAACCAGTTGTAGGTGATTCTTCAACTGTAATCACGCCATCTTTGCCAACTTTATCCATCGCTTCTGCAATGAGTTCACCGATAGCGCGATCTTGCGCTGAAATAGTGGCGACGTTTGCGATCTGATCTTTCGACGAGATTTTGGTTGCGATGCCATGGAGTTTCTCCACCATCGCTGCAACTGCCTTCTCGACACCTTGCTTAATTCCCATTGGCTGTGCGCCGGCTGCAAGATTTCGAAGACCTTCTTTCACCATTGCTTGTGCAAGAACAGTCGCAGTGGTTGTGCCATCACCGGCAACATCGTTGGTCTTCTCTGCAACTTGCTTCACTAGTTGCGCACCCATGTTTTCAGCGGGATCTGCAAGTTCGATCTCTTTTGCAATGGTCACACCATCATTTGTGATGAGCGGTGCACCAAAGGATCGACCAATAACAACATTTCGGCCCTTAGGTCCGAGCGTAACTTTTACGGTATCAGCGAGGATATTGACGCCTCGCTCCATTCCGCGACGAGCGTTCTCGTCAAAATGTAACGACTTACCCATTTTTACTTCTCAATAACTGCGAGGATGTCGCGGGCAGAGAGCACTAAGTACTCTTCATTGTTGTACTTGACTTCAGTTCCGCCGTACTTGCTGTAGAGAACTACATCGCCAACTTTGATATCCATAGGAACGCGAACGCCATCATCGAAACGACCTGGACCAACTGCAACAACGGTGCCTTCTTGTGGCTTCTCTTGTGCAGTATCTGGAATAACAAGTCCGGAAGCAGTCTTCTGCTCAGCTTGGCTGGCTTTAACGACGATACGGTCTTCGAGTGGCTTAATGGCAACGGCCATTGTCTTTCTCCTTCTTCTCTATCGAATTTCGGTGAAATCGAAATTGCTCGGTTCTTACTTGCGACCCTTTAGCAGTGTCGCGCCGAGAGTGCTAACGCCAAATCTAGGCGGTGTATTCCTGAGAGGCAAACCGAGGGCTAAGCCCAGAGCGGTTGGCTGACCGGAACGGTGGAATGGGCGGCGAACCCGAGTGGGGTTGGCGCTCTACCCGCGCTCATCGCCAGCGAGCCCAACGCAGCAACCATCGCACCATTATCGGTACAGAGCGCAGGCGGTGGGGTTCGTAATTGGATTCCCTTTGCCTGACATCGCTCTGCCGCAAGTTCGCGAAGTCTGGAATTAGCAGCCACCCCGCCGGCGATAACGAGTGAATCAATCCCAGTCTCCACACATGCTGAGATCGCTTTCTTCATCAAAATATCAACGACCGCTTCTTGGAAAGATGCGGCAACATCGGCGCGGTTAGCTGATGGCACTTCTTTGAGATAACGAGCAACCGCAGTTTTCAATCCAGAGAACGAGAAGTCGAATTGATGGTCGATGAGATCTTTGGGAAGACTCAATCCGCGTGGAAAAGAGATCGCTAATTTATCGCCACGCTTTGCTTCCTTATCAATCAATGGTCCACCTGGGAAACCTAACCCTAATAATCGCGCAATTTTGTCGAAGGCTTCACCGGCTGCATCATCAATGGTTTGACCAAGTGGTGTGATCTCTTGAGTGATGTCCGAAACTTTAAGCAGTGAAGAGTGTCCACCGCTAACCAACAGCGCAATTGTTGGCCGAACTTCTTCGCTATGCGTTAAGAGATCAACTGCGACATGTGAGGCTAAATGATTCACGCCATAAAGTGGTTTATCTAAAGCAAGGGCGAGTGCAGATGCCGCCGAAGTTCCAACTAATAACGCACCGATTAACCCGGGACCAGCAGTAACCGCAATGCCATCAATGTCGGTCAGCGCTATCTTGCTCTGTTTGAGCGCTTCGGAAATTACTTGTTGCATCGCCTCAAGATGGGCGCGCGAAGCAACTTCCGGTACCACTCCACCAAATCGAGCGTGTTCTTCAACGCTTGATGAAATGACATTTGCCAGCAACGTTCTGCCGCGAACAATTCCCACTGCTGTCTCATCGCAGGATGTTTCGATTCCTAAAACTATTGGCTGGTGAACTAATGGCTGATTATTTTGATTACTCATGAGATTGACTTACCCATCACTAACGCATCGACACCCTTGCCGTAGTAGTTCTTTCGAAGCGAAATGACCGAATAGCCAAACTTTTCATAGAGCGGTTGCGCTTGCGTATTTCCTACGCGCATCTCCAACATCAATTGTTTTGCCCCGCGGCTAACAGCCCACGATTCGATCTGAGAAAGCAGCGATTTTCCAATTCCGCGACGGCGAAAAGCGTTATCGACTGTGATGGTATGGATATCGGCAACATCAAGGGTTATTGCGATTCCGGCATAACCAACAATTCGATCGCCTTCGCAGGCCACCACGTAGTGACGGGACCGTGGTACTTCCGAAAGTTCTTCTTTGAATTGATTGAGCGTCCACGGATCATGTTCATAACTTTCCCGCTCCATCGCATGAACCGCGCCAAGATCAAAGTGGTTCATCTCTCGATACGTTATCTGTGGTTGCGCATCAGGTTTGCGTAAATAAAGCGGTTGCATAATTTCTTCGTTGGCGTGCAATAAGTGACGCGGTGATGGAAAGAGAGTTGTAGTGAAACCGAAACCAAATTTAGGTTCAGCATATTCAGCTATCTCACTCGGTCGACCAACATGAGGTCCACTCACTCGTTTACCATCGATGTATTTAGCCCAATAGATTTCTTTTCTCCTAGCATCGGAAGTGACGATGTACTCACCTGGTGCTGAAACGTCGATGCCATCGAGTGAACATCGGCCACTCCATGGAATAGATCGTGCCGCCGCAAATGTTTGGGCAAAAACTATTCCCACTCGCAAGCCGGTATATGGTCCTGGACCCATTCCAACAATAACTTCGTGGATTGCGCTGCCACTTTCAATTGAACTTTTGAGTGCGCTCGAAACGAGTCGTGGTAGCGCTTCGCCATGTTCCGTTGCGCCTTCATGAAAATCT
Organism: uncultured bacterium; assembly: GCA_963978235.1. Lineage (GTDB taxonomy): Bacteria > Actinomycetota > Actinomycetes > Nanopelagicales > Nanopelagicaceae > UBA7398. The sequence goes on from CAXBQM010000045.1 coordinate 5,804, forward strand.
GAATAGATCTCACGCGCACCATCAAAGAGAGCAACAATGGTGCGAGTGCTCGAGGTATCTATTACCAGAGAACTCATAACGTAAATCCCTGCCAACGAACGCCTCGGCCTTCACTATGAATAATCCGGCTCTCCTCGTTCGCGCCAAAAGTTATTGAGATAAGTAAATACTCTTCACTTAAACGGACTGCGATATCGCCACCCCACTCAATCACTGTGATTGCACTTTCTCGAGCGCTATCAAGGTCTAAATCATCAAATTCAAAATTCTGGTTTGCGCCAAGTAATCGATACGCATCAACATGAATCAAAGGAATAGCGCCTTGATGAATTCGCGAGATAACAAAAGTTGGTGAGGTGATATCCGAAAAACCAAGCGCCGCACCAATTCCTTGAGTTAGCGCTGTCTTGCCCGCGCCGAGATCTCCTTGCAGGACGATGATGTCGCCAGCTCGTAATTTCTTACCGAGCGCTTCGCCGTATTTTCGCATCGCTTCAACGGAAGTAATTTCACGTGCGCTCATGAGGTTAGGTTATCTAATGAGAAAGGGGCCCGGTTTCCCGAGCCCCTTTCACAGTTAACTGAATGAGATATCTAAAACGAGCTCTCTATTCAGTCCTACTTGTTGTACTTCAACAGTGATGGTTGGTAGAACTCATCAGTGTTCATGTTTGGAACTTTCGCCAACTGACTTGCCGCACCAGTCCACGTTGGAACGCGACCAGTATCAGCAGCCGTTGCGAGCATTCTTACCCAGGTCATCATCTGCTTTTCAGTAAATGATTGATGACCAACACCGGAAACTGCTGGCGCACCTGCTAAGTCAGGTAGTCCGGCAGCAGTGAACTTGGTGTAAGTCTCTGGAGTGAGTGCATAGAGAGCGAGCGTGTTCCATCGTGGTTTAGATGGAATCAGTGCTTCTTTTGCACTTGATGTACGCGCTGCATCATATTTAGCTTGCCATGTTGCAAGCCGTGCTTCATATGCTGCGCGGGCGTTATCTACATACAACTGGCTATTTCCAGCAAAGACCAGACGATCTGCTTCATTCGAAAGCAAGATAGTTGGTTTTGTTGAGGAGTATGTCAGCGCATCAAACGCGGCTGACTTGGCCATCACTGCAGCATCACCTTTGATACGTGGTGAGAGAGCAAGGACTCCAAGCATCGCGTTGATTGCATCATCGCCGGAGAGACCAAGATTAAATCGACCAGCATCTGCTTCAGAGAGCAGGGCTGAGAAATCTGTCTTGGTGTTGTCGTAGAAACCAGCTCCGACAACTTCAGCGAGTGCTTGTCCGGCAAATGTTCCGGTACCAAGTGCTTCTCCCATATTTTCTAGAATGGCAACAGTTGCGTTGATACTCTGTTCTGGAATAACAGCGCTGGTAGAAATTCCATCCATATGTGCGCTCTTTGTTGGAACACCAACAAGGAGACCGGTTAAGAGAAGTGCAGAGCGTTGTGGAATTCCCGATCCTTTAAGCGCTGCTGGATATTCAAGTCCAGGTGCACCAAGGTTCTGGCTCCATGCTGTGAGTACCGCAGCCGCTTTGCCTAGTTCTTGGAGCGCTGCAATATGTCCCGCTACGCCTTTGCCACCAAATGCTGCGCAACCTTTAATTGTTGGATCAGCAAAGATGCTAAGTAGGTAGAAGAGATTACAAGCGCTTTGAATATTGGCATTGATATTTGTTAAGCCAGCCATCAAGCCCGCTGAATCCGCAACGCCTGGATATTTCTCCATGAACTTGTTGACGACCGGTGCGCCACCTGATGAGCCATAGACAACCACATGCTTTGTTGTCTTGTATTTCGCTTTAGCCAAATCGACAAGTTCTTTGAGCATTGCAACACCGTCATCGGTATTCCAACCATGAAGTCCGGTTGTGACTCGATCAAATGATGCAACCGCAAAACCAGCACGGAGCATCTGACATGTCACATCAGCGCCACGATTCTGGCTATAAGGCGTTACTTCTTCAACACCTGCTGGCGGTGTGTAACCAGGGTATGGAAATGATGGACGGAATCCATGATTCCAGAAGAAGAAAGTGCCGCCGAACTTTGCAGGAACTTTCATGACATAGGCAGCGCCATTTGTCAGTTTGCCAGCAACGGTTTCAACCCCGGAAGGAGTCTCGCATTTTGCTGCTGAATTCGCTGGTGTAGTAATGACACCAGCGGTAATAAGTCCAACTGCAACAAGAAGTGCTGCGCTCTTACGTGCGATATTTTTCATGGTTATCCCACCTTCGGTAGCGCATCAGCAGCGATTGCTGGTCGTGTGTAATTGAGAACTGTCACCGCACCTTTTGCAGAGTCAGTTGTATAGACAACTCGTGGCGAAGAAACTGGTGTGAGCACTGTTGATGAGTTATAGGCACCAATCCAGAATCCCGTAAATGCTTCATGCGTAGTCTTTGAATATCCAAGTGGCGCTAGAGCACCGCTTGAAATCTTCGACCCGTTGTTTTCCAAATATGAAACAAGTTTCGCTCGAGTCAAATCTTTTCCGACACCTAATAGCGCTGAGGTCATCTGGTAAGCAATATTCATGCCTTGCAGAATGTTGTTATCCCATCGCTTATCTGCACCCTTATTGAAGTCATCATTGATCTTCTTAAATGCGACCACATAAGGATCAGTATCTTCGCCAGGAGCTGGCGCATGGGATGCGCTGATAACACCTGTAAGAAGCGCTGCGCTCGTTGCTGCCGGAACGCCTTTGGAGCCAAGAATTGTTTGGAACGTGGTGGCATCTGCACCCACGCTCATCACAACCCACTTATCTGGCTTGTAGCCAAGAGCTGCTGCTGTAGAAATCGCGACTGCAGTAGCCGAAGCAACAGAGGCAAAGAGAACGATTTGCACACCGTTCGCCTTAAATTGCGAAATCTGGCTCGCTAATCCAACCGAACCTTGTGTGCCAGCAATGAAGTTTGCGGAAGTTTTCCCTTTTTCAAATGTGAGTCCTGCTGTTTCAAAACCAGCAAGCGCATTTCGACCAAAGTCATCGGTCTGATACAGGATTCCGACTTTCTTATCAGCAAAATTCTCTTTGACATACTTACCGAGAATCTTTGCTTCGACCACATAGGTACCTAATCCACCAAAGGAATATGGGTACTTCTTTGGGTCGGTATAGAAACCACTGTATCCGCTATTGATAAAGACATCTGGAATTTTTCTACGATTGAGATCGCCGATCACTGAGATGTGAGTCTGAGTACCGATACTTCCGATCATCGCAAAGACTTTTTCATTATTGATTAATGAAGATGCTGTTGTGATTGTCTTACCAGCTTTATATTCATCATCTTTTACTTCGAGGCGGATTTTGCGACCATTGACTCCACCTTTGGAATTAACATAATCAAAGTAGGCGCGCATTGCGTCATCTATTTTGTTATATCCAGGAGATGCGGCACCAGTTTGTGGTAGCTGCATACCTAAGACAATTTCAGAGTCAGTAACCCCTGGTTCGCTAGCAGCAGTTGCTGGTAGTGATGCGATAGCAAGGGAGCTAACAGCGACAGCAGCGGCGCCAACGATGAGGGTTCTGCGTGGCAATTTAATTTGCACTTCGTATCCTCTTTCGATTGAGCTTCACTTCATGAAGTGATCGAACCGAGGGTGGTTCGAACGCTGGAA
>CAXBQM010000046.1:0-9112 GCA_963978235.1 uncultured bacterium
TTTGCGTTAGTTGTTGTCATGTTATTTTTAACAAGTTGTTCAGGTGGTGGCACATCAGCACCTAACGAAGATGCATTCATTTCAGGTAACGGTTCTATCCTTCAGATTTCGCCAGCGAATAGAGAGGTCGTACCAAGACTTTCTGGAAAAACTTTAGATGGAACTTTTACTCAATCAGCGGGCGTAATCACCATCGTAAATGTCTGGGCATCATGGTGTTCACCGTGTCGAGCTGAAGCCCCCACTCTTCAGGCATTAGCCACAACTTTTCCAAATGTTCAGTTCGTTGGAATTTTGACTCGCGACAATCAAGTAGCTGCTAAAGCATTTGTGAAACGTTTCAAAATCACTTATCCCACGCTGGTAGATGATGCGTTATTAGTTGCTTTTCCGGGCGTAACACCTAACGCAATTCCTACTACGTTGATTCTCGATAAGCGCAATCGTGTTGCAGCGCGAATCAGTGGTGAGGCGCTTTATACAGATCTCAAGCGAATTATTAATCAGGTAGCGGCTGAACAATGAGTGATTTTTTTGTCAACGCAATTTTTGATAGCAATGTAGTTATTGCTTCACTTGTTGCTGCGCTTGCTGGTTTTATCTCCTTTCTCTCGCCATGCGTTCTGCCACTTCTTCCTGGATTTATTGGTTATATCGCAGGAGTAAGTGCTTCGAAAGTTAGAATTCTTGTTGGAACAGTACTTTTCGTCTCTGGATTTGCGCTCCTCTTTACATTCTATGGCGCGCTCTTCGGTTCACTTGGATCGCAGATCTCGCAAAACTCGACTTGGCTTACAAGAGCGCTAGGAGTTTTAACGATTGTTTTCGGATTGATTTTCTTAAAATCGGATAAGTTCTTTTGGAGTTGGCAACCATCGATACAGAACCGAGCAGGGTTAGTTGGCGCACCACTCTTAGGTTTTCTCTTCGGCTTAGGGTGGACACCATGTATCGGACCAACTCTTGCAGCCGTTGAAACGTTAGCGTTTCAAGAAGCAAATGCGCTTCGTGGCGCGGTGCTTTCACTCGCATATTGTTTTGGCTTAGGGACCCCATTTATTTTCTTTGGACTTCTCTTCGAGAAATCTATGAAAATTCGCTCGTTTGTTACGAAGCGGGGAAATATCATCACCATCATTGGCGGAACACTTTTAGTTGTTATGGGAATCGCGCAAGTTTTCGGTTTATGGAATGAGGCTATGTCGTGGCTTCGTTCCATCATCGCTGACTTTGCGCCGGTGATCTGATGAGCGCTCCTGAACTTAGCGGATTAGGCTCACTTCGCTATCTCTGGCGACAACTGACAAGTATGCGCACTGCGTTGATACTTCTTTTATTACTAGGAATCGCTGCAATTCCCGGATCGCTGTTACCGCAGCGAACTCAGAATCCAATGAAAGTTCGAGAATATTTCACCAACGATCCAACTCTTGCGCAATGGTTAGATCGATTCAAGCTTTTTGATGTCTACGGTTCCCCGTGGTTTTCTGCAATCTATCTCCTTCTGTTTATTTCACTCATTGGTTGTGTACTTCCTCGATCCTGGGAGCATGCGAAAGCAGTCCGTGCACAACCTGTACTCACTCCAAGAAATCTCGATCGTATGGATTTTTATCGAACCGTCAATTCAACCGATGCGCTTGATGCCGCGGAATTATGGTTAAAGAAAAATCGATTCCGAATTCAGCGATCCACTGATTCGATTTCGGCCGAGAAAGGTTATTCGCGTGAAACTGGAAACGTACTGTTTCATCTCTCGCTCATTATTATTTTGATCGGAATTGCTTTGAGTTCTAGCTTAGGTATGAATGGCTCCGCGATCGTCAACATTGGTGAGCGATTCATCAATACGCCCACGAGTTATGACAATCTCACTACTGGTCGATTCTTTTCGAGTGAATCACTTCAACATTTCACCATTACGGCAGATAAATTTGAAGCTCAGTACAACCCGATCACGAATGCACCTGAGGATTACACACTCACCACCACCATAACTAAATCGGTTGATGGCTCAACAGAAAAGAAAATTCTTAAAGTAAATAGTCCGCTGACATTTGGAAGTACGCGGGTCTATCTTCAAGCAAATGGTTATTCACCGATTGTTACTGTCACTGATCAGAGCGGAACCATTGTTTTTCAAGGCCCAGTGCCATTCTTGCCACAAGATGGAAATCTCACTTCTACTGGCGCAATTAAAGTTCCGGATGCGCAACCCCAGGTGGGCTTTATTGGATCCTTTGTTCCAACAATCGATCGAAGTGCCAGTCGAGGTGCCTTCTCAGCATTTCCCGAAGCCCTTGATCCACGCTTGCTCGTATCAGTGTGGGAAGGTGACTTACAAATGGATTCAGGAATTCCACAATCTGTATATCGACTCGATACAAAGAAGATGGCACGAATCGGTTTGAAAGAGATGAAACTCAACGAAACGTATTCCTATGGCGTGGGAACCATCACATTTAATGGCTTTACGCCGTGGGTGAATCTGCAAATTGTTCGAGATCCCGGTAAGCAATATGCGCTTATTGGAAGTATTCTCGCGATACTCGGATTACTTACTTCCTTGTTTACTCGACAACGAAGAATCTGGGTAAAAGTTGGTAATAAAGTTGAAATCGCTGGACTAGCCAAGAATGCAATAGATGGATTAGAAAGCGAACTCAACAACTTAACAAACTTTGTTGAAGAGAGAGGAAATTCCAAATGAGTTCTTCACAATTGGCATACCTCTCTAACAACTTGGTTTATTCAGCGCTCTTTGTCTTTACCATTTCATTTTTCCTCTTTGCAATTGAGACTGCATGGTCAGTCCGCTCAGATAGCGAAAATGGAGTTTTCGATCGTGCTCGAACTGAGAAGTTTGCTCGAATCGCTATCGCATTGATGACTTTGGCTTTCTTTCTTCTTTTTGCAGGAGTAATTGCTCGTGCACTTTCTGCTCATCGCGTTCCGTGGGGAAATATGTACGAATTTTCTATCACCGGCGCACTCGCTTTTACCGGGGCATATTTAGTCGCGCTTCGAAAATACAATCTTCGCTGGCTCGGTTTACCGATTTCTATCGCAGTTCTCCTTGTTCTTGGAACCGCAATTACTTTGCTATATCGACCAAGCGCACCACTAGTACCAGCCTTGAAATCAACGTGGTTAGTTGTTCACGTATCAGCTGCAATTATCTCGGGCGGAGTATTTCTCCTTGCAAACACAATTGCTGCGACTTATTTGCTTGTTGAGCGGATGGAATCGCGAGGTGGCCGAAACGCGTGGGCGAAACGTTTACCAACTCTTGAAACATTAGATCAACTTTCGTATCGACTCGTTGCGTTTGTTTTTCCACTCTGGACTTTTGCGATTATCGCTGGCGCAATTTGGGCGGAATCTGCTTGGGGTCGATATTGGGGCTGGGATCCAAAAGAGACGTGGGCATTTATTACTTGGGTGGCATACGCTGCATATCTTCATGCACGCGTTACTGCCGGTTGGAAAGGAAAGAAGGCTGCTTGGCTCTGTCTTTTAGCCGGTTCTACATTCTTATTTAATTATGTTTACGTCAACGTGTGGGGAACTGGTCGCCATACATATTCAGGTCTTTAAGATTTTGATTAAAGATTTTTTAAGAAATCCGGATTGTCATCGGGCGGGATAATTCGAGGCTTCTTTCTCCCACCATTTCCTGGTTTTTTAGGCCGTCCGGCAATTAACCACGCAACTGAGCCAATTACGCCAATAAAAATAACAATAAGCAACCAACCCCATTTGGGAAGGCTTCGCACCTGATCTTGATCAGTTCTCGCGCAATCTACAAGAGCATAGATTTGAATTGCCACGCTAATGATTATTGGAAGGTACCGGAGCATGGTGAAATCTTATCTAATAGAAGTTACAAGTGCGAAAGATAAGAAAAACGCGAAAGCTATTTGCAACTTACCCGTGTTCGCCAACAGCCTAATTAAATCTTTCCCTTGAGCGCCATTGAGAACATTTCGAGCCAATCGTGCTGAAAATGGAAGAAGAAAAAGTGTAGAAAAGACCGAAGGGGTAACAAAGTAAAGTGAAATAGACCCTAAATGTGCAACCATCAAAAGCAAGGTATAAAAGTTTCTTGCGCCTTTATCTCCGAGAATGACGGCAAGCGTGCGCTTCTTTGCTTTAGCGTCTTTCTCTCTATCTCGTAAATTATTTAAGCCAAGAATTGCACAGGCTAGAACACCGATTGGAATAGAGAGCAAGAAACTAGCGAGCGTCACCGATTCTGTCTGAACATAGAAAGTTCCTACTGTGGCAATTAATCCGAAGAAGAGAAAAACTGAAACTTCACCTAGCGCTGAATACCCGTATGGTTTTGGGCCACCGGTATAAGTCCACGCAGCCACTATTGCAAGCGCGCCAATGCCAATAAGAATTAGTGATGTTGTTAATGCAAGAACCAGCCCAGCAATCATTGCAATTCCAAAGAAAAGGAAGGCCGCTCGTTTTACCGATGCTGGTGATGCAATTCCACTTCCAACAAGTCGTAGTGGGCCAACTCGATCGCTATCTGTTCCCTTAATCCCATCGGAGTAATCATTGGCGTAATTAACTGCTATTTGGAGTGAGAGCGATACGACCAGCGCCAAAATTCCACGCCAATCGGCAGCTTTCCCGGCAAGAGCAGTCCCAACCATTACAGGTGCAATAGCAGCAGGGAGGGTGCGAAGACGCGCTCCAGCAATCCACTCTTTTCTTGAAACCATTTACTCTCCTGCCAATTTTTTCCTGTCAGGTTTACCAATTCCTAGTGTAGGAATTGATTGAACTCTAACAATCTCTTTTGGTGATGCATGGGAGCCAAAACGCTCTTTGAGATAGAAAATTATTTCACTGTCGGGAATCTCTGCAATTTTTGCGATGCAGAGACGCTCACCCCATTCAGAATCTGCTTTTGCGAATGCCGCGAAATCGGTATGAAACCTTTCCATGAGAGCGTTTTCAATTGTTGAAAGCGAGATTTTTTCTCCACCTGAAATGATTTGATCATCAATTCGACCATCAATAATGAGCCGACCATTTTCACTATGCCCACGATCAGATGTTTTAAACCAACCATCCACTAATTCGACATTGGCCAACATTGGCCCTCGCAAATAGATAATCTCTTCAACGATTTTGTATTCAACGCCAGGCAATGGCAATCCGTCATACACGCAACCGCCACAAGTCTCGGTCATGCCATATGTTGTCACGATAGAAATTCCCGCGTTCGCCGCGGCTTTTCGTTCTGTTGAATGTAACGGCGCACCACCTACGAGAACTTTTTTTGCCGATTTCAAATGATTTAACAGCGCGCTATCGCCATTGAGAGCACGGTGAATATGTGTAGGAACTACCGCAGTGAAATCAACCGTTGAATAGTTTTCTCCGGCTCGACAATCAATCGGAGTTGTTCCAAGTTCCATTGCTCGAGCAATCACATTAATTCCAGCAACGTGCGAGAGCGGTAGTAAAAGTGACCAGGTATCGCCAGGCTGTGCGCCAATTATTTGATTCGATGCCCGTGCAGATGCCACTAAAGCAGACCGTGAAATCGTGATCGCCTTTGCTATTCCGGTAGAACCACTGGTGCTGACCGAGATCGATTGCGCATCAGATAGCGAAGCGACTGCTTGTGGTATCGACCACTGCGCACTTATTTGAATTGGCATCGCATTACTCACTCCGCATAGGCTATTCCATGTGAGCAAGCCAATTAAGCGCGAACCTGGCGCACGAACCATTCCACTATGGCAACGTGCAGAAGGCAGCGAACACTTCACCGATGTGCGATATGAAATTGCTGAAGGCATGGCGAAAATTACGATTAATCGCCCGGAAGTTCGCAATGCATTTCGCCCAGAAACTCTTGCGGAGTTGCAAAGCGCATTTAATATGGCGCGCGATGATGATCGAGTCGGTGTCATTATTTTTACCGGTCAAGGCGATGAAGCATTCTGTTCTGGTGGCGATATCAATGTTCGCGGAGATGATGGCTATCTCGGAAGCGATGCGCTTGGTAAAAAAGGAATTGGCCGACTGAACGTTTTAGATTTACAAGTACAGATTCGGCGCACACCAAAACCAGTTGTTGCAATGGTGGCTGGTTGGGCAATTGGTGGCGGACATGTTCTCCATGTTGTTTGTGATTTAACAATTGCTGCCGATAACGCGAAATTTGGTCAGACCGGTCCAATGGTGGGTTCATTTGATGGTGGATATGGCGCTGGATTACTTGCGCGCCATGTTGGACAGAAAAAAGCGCGCGAGATCTGGTTTATGTGTCGCCAATACGATGCAACAGAAGCGCTCGACATGGGTTTAGTGAATACCGTCGTTCCAGTTAAGGAATTGGAAGCAGAAACAGTTTCATGGTGTCGCGAAATGTTGCGACATTCACCGATGGCACTTCGACTTCTTAAAGCAGGGCTCAATGCAGCCGATGATGGATTAGCAGGTGTTCAACAATTAGCTGGCGATGCAACGCTTCTTTTCTATTTAACCGAAGAGGGCCAAGAAGGACGAAACGCTTATAAAGAAAAGCGACCGCCAAACTTCGACAAATTTCCTAAACGTCCTTAACGCTCATGTCTGAGCAGATTCTTAACGACGTTCTCTCGTCGCTAAAAGTTATTTCAATTCCGACGCGAACTAAATTTCGTGGCATCACACTGAGAGAAATCGCGCTTTTTGAAGGGCCATCTGGTTGGGCTGAATTTTCGCCATTTCTTGAGTATGACGAGAATGAATCTCTGCCTTGGTTAATGAGCGGAATTGAAGCGGCATTCGCCCGGCCTTTACCCATGCTTCGCAAAGAGATACCAATCAATGCGATCATGCCAGAAGTTGATGACCGAGCAGAGATTGAAAAGATACTAAGTTGGTATCCAGGCGCAACAACTGTAAAGATAAAAGTAGGTACCGACCTCACTCGAGATTTGGCTCGAATCGCATGGGTAAAAGCGCTTTCACCTCATTCACACATTCGTCTGGATGTAAATGGTTCATGGAGCGTTGAACATGCACTCAACGCCATCAATGCAATATACGAAATTATTGGTAATTCTTTTCAATACGTTGAACAACCTTGTTCTACTATCGAGGAACTAAGAAAAGTGAAATCCGCTTTGAAAGTTCCAGTGAAAATTGCTGGTGATGAAGTATTTCGCAAAGCGCGTGATCCATTTGCGGTCGATATCTCAGACGCACTCGACATCATGATTCTCAAAGTAGCTCCATTAGGGGGGATACGTCGCTCACTTAAGTTAGCCGAACACCACAAATTGCCAACCGTTGTTTCGAGTGCGCTTGAATCCGCGATTGGTTTGAGTTACGAATTAAAACTCGCTGCAACTCTGCCGGAGTTGGATTATGCATGTGGCCTCGGGACAGGTTCACTTCTTCAGTTTGACGTTGCAGATGTAACAATTGTTAACGGGCACATCACAGTGGAGTCACTTATTCCAGATCAGAACGCTCTTGAAACCTTGCGCGCTAGTGACGAAAGATTCTCATGGTGGCAGGATCGGATTAGAAAAACATGGAGCGCTGGGGCAGAACAATGGATTGAACGGGAGAGTGAGAACTGGAAATGAACTCAACTAAACTCGCTCGCCATACGCTCAGAGAACTCATCGAATTAGGAATTAGTGATTTTGTACTCTCACCAGGTTCTCGAAATGCACCGTTATCTATCGCGCTTCATGAAGCACACGAGCGAGGTTTGATTGATTTACATGTACGAATAGATGAACGGTCGGCTGCCTTCTTCGCACTTGGAATCGCCAAAGCCACAAACAAATATGTGCCCGTCATATGCACGAGTGGAACAGCACTTGCTAATTACTATCCTGCAGTTCTTGAGGCGCATCATTCAGATTTGAAATTATTAATTCTCTCAGCGGATCGACCGGCCAGACTTCGAAATACCGGTTCAAATCAGACAACTATTCAAAAAGACCTCTTCTTTGATTTCGTTCGCCACAGTATTGATACTGCAACACCGCTCGATATTAAGAAGTATTTCAATGGAACCGGCCCACTTCACATCAACCTGCAATTTGATGAACCACTTCTTGCCACAGATTCTCATGATTGGCTTTCCGGAATTCACGTTTCAGAACCGATGCCAAACATTCTGCCGTCGGAAAACTTAGAAATTACTACTGATAGAAATATCGTAATTGTGGGACATGATCGCGCTGGCCTTTCACCTCAAGAAGTGATCGATTTTGCAGCATCGCTCAATGCACCACTTATTGCAGAAGACCCACTTTCATTTAAAGATTGCATTGCCCATGCACCAATAATTCTTTCATCGTCAGACGTACGAGATAAATTGCAAGCTCAACTTGTTATTGTCATCGGAAGAACAACGCTCTCAAGACCAATAAATGCCTATATTTCCGGGGCAAAAAAACAAATTGTCATTGATCCTCGTATGCAAGGAATTGATACTGAACGCAGCGCCGATCAAAAGTTTTTCTCTATACCAACTCTAAAAACAGCCACTACTCCATATCAAGCGTGGCTTAATGATTGGCGCGCATATGAAGCTCTCGCTGCAAAATCACTGAGTGAACTTCCAGAGTGGAGTGAAGCAAGCGTTGCGCACATCATTGCTGAAGAGTTGCCACACGAATCAGCTCTCTTTATCTCCTCATCTCGTCCTATTCGGGACATTGAGAGTTTTGCCCTGCCTCGCACAGGAGTCGTTACATATGCCAACCGTGGCTTAGCAGGAATAGATGGAAATATTTCTACCGCGATGGGTATTGCAACTCACCACCAACAAACGTATGCCGTAATAGGAGATTTAGGTTTTCTTCACGATGTTTCAGCGCTCTCAAATATGGAAAACGTAAATCTGCTCATCATCGTGATTGATAACAATGGTGGTGGGATCTTTTCGACGCTTCCGCAACGAGGTGTTAATGGATTCGAGAAAATATTTGGCACACCACATAATCTTGATATTGCCAAGATTGCGACAAGTTATGGGATTTCAAGCACCGTTATTAAATCGTCGTCTGATCTTCGTCATGAAATATCTCATCACTCCAATGGCATACGAATTGTTGTTGCAAAGATGCCCAATCGC
>CAXBQM010000047.1:0-9066 GCA_963978235.1 uncultured bacterium
TGCAATGATTCGTCTTCCATTCAGTGGTATTAAAGGACAGCCTGGCAGCAAGCCAGTTATCGTACAGGTTCCATGCATGGAAATGTACAATGAAACTTGTCCAATTCTTACAGAAGTTCGTACATGGTTTAAGGATAAGAGCCTTGAAGACATGGGTCGTAAGTATTGGAAGAAGCGCAGTTATCTATTCCAGGGCTTTGTTCGCGAATCTCCAATGAGCGAAGATAATGTTCCTGAAAACCCAGTTCGCAGGTTCGTTGTATCTCCAAGCATCTATCCTGTGATCACCGCAGTGTTGAAGGACACTGAGGTAGAGGAACTGCCTACTGACTTCGATCGTGGTTTGGATTTCTCCATTACCAAGACCACGAAGGGTCAGTATGCAGACTACAGCACTAGCAAGTGGGCCCGTAAGGAAAGTGCGCTGACAGCTTCTGAACGAGCTGCAATCGACGCACACGGCTTGTTTAATCTCAAGGACTTCCTACCCAAGAAGCCAGGAGATACTGAACTCCGCATCATTAAGGAAATGTTTGAAGCAAGCGTTGACGGCCAGGCGTATGATCCTGAAAAGTGGGGAGCATATTACAAACCCCGCGGTATTCAGGTAGCATCTGCACCTGCTGCACCTGCGCCAGCTCCAGTTGCGCCAGTTGTTGCCGCTCCCGTTGTTGCCGCTCCCGTTGTTGCCGCTCCCGTTGCGGCTGCACCTGTAGTTGCGCCACCGGCTCCCCAGAAAACTTCGTTATTACAAGACACTTACGTAACCCCGATTGTTCGAAAACTTGCCGCAGAAGCTGGAGTCGATCTCAACACAGTGAAAGGCACTGGCGTCGGCGGACGAATTCGCAAAGAAGATATTGTGGCAGCAGCGCCAAAGCCAGTTGCCGCCCAAGCGTCTACTCAAATTTCTGCAACACCGGCTGCCACTGCACAAGCCCCACAAAAACCAGTTGTGGCATCACCGCTTCGCGGAACAACGGTAAAGATGTCACGCTTGCGTAAAGTTATTGCCGCGCGCATGGTGGAATCACTACAAGTAAGCGCACAACTCACAACCGTTGTTGAAGTAGATATCACAAAGATTGCGCGGTTACGCGATAAAGCAAAAGCTAATTTTGAAGCCCGCGAAGGTGTCAAACTTTCATTCTTGCCATTTTTTGCAGTTGCTGTCTGTGAAGCGCTGAAACAACATCCAGTAGTCAACGCTTCGCTTGAAGACGATTCAATTACCTATCATGGCGCTGAACATCTTGGAATTGCAGTAGATACCGAACGCGGCTTACTAGTCCCTGTTATCTTCGATGCTGGTGATCTCAACATGGGTGGCGTGGCGCGAAAGATTGCCGATGTAGCCGCTCGTACTCGCGAGAATAAAATTCTTCCTAATGAATTAGGTGGTGGCACATTTACTATTACCAATACCGGAAGTCGCGGTGCGCTCTTTGATACTCCAATTATCAATCAACCACAGGTTGCTATTTTGGGAATTGGTTCAGTAGTTAAACGTCCCATGGTTGTTAAAGGTGCAGATGGTGGTGAAACGATTGCCATTCGTTCCATGGTCTATCTCGCGCTTTCTTACGATCATCGCATCGTTGATGGCGCAGATGCAGCGCGATTCCTGACAACACTTAAAGAACGACTTGAAGAAGGTCGTTTTGAATCGGATCTAGGACTTTAGTGTCTCTTCCGCAGCGCATCGCGGTTACTGGCGCATCCGGGCTCATTGGCACGGCACTTGTTGGGCATCTCAAATCAGAAGGCCACACCGTGCAACGTTTTGTACGACGTCCAGTTGTTGCACCTGATGAAATTCAGTGGGATCCCACAACCGGTTTTGTAGACCTTGCACCATTAGAAGGCGTTGATGCGGTCATTCATCTTGCTGGCGCAGGTGTCGGTGATAAACGATGGAGCGCTAAATACCGCGCAACAATTCTCAATTCGCGTTTACTTGGAACAACTGCGATCGCACAAGCGGTTGCCAAAGTTCAACCACAAGTTTTTATCTCTGCGAGCGCAATCGGTTGGTATGGCGAAACTGGTAATCGCGCAGTAGTCGAGAGCGATCGCGCTGGTGACGATTTTCTCGCAGCAGTCTGTCGCGAATGGGAAGCTGCTGCCGAATTAGCCGGCGATGTTCGAACCGTGAAAATAAGAACTGGTCTCGTTCTCGATCCAACCGGCGGTGCGCTCGGTCGAATGTTGCCGCTTTTCAAATTTGGTTTAGGTGGCAGGTTAGGCAATGGAAAACAATGGTGGTCGTGGATAACTCTGCACGACCAATTGCGCGCTATTGATTTTCTCTTAAGTAAGAAAGTTGAAGGACCAGTAAATTTAACAGCGCCTAATCCGGCTACAAATTTAGAATTTACCGCCGCACTCGCGCGCGCACTTCATAGACCAGCGCTCTTTCCCGCACCTGCCTTCGCGCTCAAATTAGCGCTCGGTGGATTTAGTACTGAGATTCTTGGTTCGAAGAAAGTGATGCCAGAAAAATTGCTTGCATCTGGATTCGAGTTTGATTATCCGCATTTACTACCTGCACTGGAAGAACTCGTCGATTAATTAATAAGTTCGGCTGCGCGGCGTCCGGAATACATAGCGCCTTGTTGTGAAGGTAAACCACGATGATCGCCCACCACAAAAAGGTTGGGTTTGACCTGAACACTTTGCTCAGATGCCTGACCTACTTCATGACGTGGCAGTGATTGCTTCAACTCATATTTACTCACCAAATCCCACGATTGCGTGGAAACTTTCCAAAGCTGTGCGAGATGTCTGCGAACTTCTGATTCGGAGGCAGGAGTGATCGTCGTGCTTGAAATCAAAGTTTTTCCACCCGGTGAGTAATACGGTGAGAGGTTTGAGATTGCAATGCTATTAATGACTGGCCCTGAGTTCTTCATATCAATCCGAAGTCGTTGTGAGGTGATCTCGCCTTCATCAAGTGCGTGATACCAGGTTGTTGATTGGTTCATTCGCGGCGCTTGTGGTGAACCGAGAAGTTGCGCCGCTGTTACCGGATCAGTTGCCACGATGATGCAATCGCCAGAAACTTTTCCTTTCTTCGTTCGCACAAAACCATCATGAAGAGATTCGACCGGTGTAGAGAGTTGAATATCGTGAAGTGGTAGCGCCAGATTTCGCGCAAACTCCCCCACTCCCATAGCAGGAATTCCCGGCGAACTTCGAATAAAACTTCTCACCAGCTCTTTAGTCGCGCGATTACTGACGTTTTTGGGATCCGTAAGGAGAACGCCAGTAAGAAATGGTTTGAGTACTTGTCTGTACAAGTCGCCAGCGCCAATGGAGAGAAACGCTGCTTCGGCTGAACTCTCATCTGCCGAACTTAAATACTTTGTAAGCGATACTTTATTTCTTAAACTTCCCAATCGTGGATTGACCGCGCTCCACATATTCGGAGCCGCTTTAATTACCGTTTTTTCAGCAACGAGATCGATTGCTCGAGGTAACGGCAGAAAATCCAACCGCTTCAATAAATTACTTTTAACTACTTCGGGATAGCGCGGATTGATTACTTGAAAGCCGCGATCACACCGAAACCCATCGATGAGATCAGTGGCAACTCTGCCACCTACTCGATCACTACTTTCGAGGATAGTGACGTGATGGCCTTTCTCACTCAACACTCGTCCTGCGGTCAGCCCCGCTAAACCTGCACCAACGATGATGACTTTCTTCATCGCACCGATTCTTCGCGGGCTTGATCCATGATCAGAGCAACCGATCGGATGAAATCTTGTGAAATTGGAAATTCGCTGCCAAGTTCAAGCGCAATGTGAACTTTTTCGTAGAAAGTTCCGTAATTTCCGGGAACGCCTTGATAACTCATCACATGATCACCTTGATGCAGGAACGCTGGTGAGATGGTGTCATCGTCCCACGTGCCATTGAGTGGGTGTTTGCCAAGTCTTAAGAGCGCTTCTTGTTTATCGACATCATGAACGATTAGCGATCCTTGATCTCCGGAAACTCTAAAGCGTGGCCCTGGAGCGCCAATAATTGAACTCACTGCAAGATACGAATCAACTCCTGATTCATGGCGTAATACCAGAACTACATCGTCATCAACTTCACCGCGAATCGAGCGCACTGATGAATAGACTAATTCAGCAGGTCCAAACCAATCGAGCGCAGTAGAAATTAAATGCGGCTGTAAATCCAAAAGTAATCCGCCACCATCTTCAGCCGGCGTATTTTCTCGCCACGACTGCGGATTGCGTTGTGGACGGAATCGCTCGTATCGAGAATCCATCCTAAATACATTTCCTAAAATTCCTTCGCCGAGTGCTTTCTTAAGCGTGAGCGAATCGCTATCCCATATTCGATTAAAGAATGTTGTCACTTCCACATCGTTTGCATCAGCCGCGTCGAATATTTCATCAACTTCGTCGAGTGATAACGCAGTCGGTTTATCAACGACAACTGGAATACCCGCCTCTAACCCGGCAATCGCATGATCTGCATGAGCATCGTTATGAGTAGCAACGACAAGTAAATCGAGATCTTCATCGACTAATTCTTCAATGGAGAGAACGACGGCAGATTGCGGAAAATCTTCTCGAGCCAGCGAACGTCGCTCTTCATTGCTGGTCATGATTGCAGCAACCTCAAAACCTGCGCCTTTGAGCAGGTTTGAATGAAAGGTTCTGCCAGCTAAACCGTAACCAGCAATTCCAACTCTCATATCTGGCTCGAATTACTTGTTTACTGGTTCGAGATCTTTTCGTTCATGCTGAAGTTTTGATGGCCACCAGACTTTTGGTCCGAGGAGATGGACGATGGATGGCACAAGCAATGACCGCACGACAATGGTGTCGAGTAGAACTCCAAACGCCACCGCAAAACCTAATTCAGCCAAGAAGACCAACGGGAGAACTCCGAGAACGGCGAATGTTGCTGCGAGCACAATTCCGGCAGAGGTAATAACACCGCCAGTAACGGTAAGTCCGCGAATAACGCCGCGACGAGTACCCATCTTGAGCGTCTCTTCACGTACTCGAGTCATCAGGAAGATGTTGTAATCAATACCCAACGCGACAAGGAATACGAAGGCAAAGAGTGGGAAGGAAGTATCTGTGCCAGGGAAATCAAAGATATGGGTGAAGACGAGGTAACAGACGCCTAACGTAGCCATAAATGAGAGCACAACAGTTATGAGCAAGATAACTGAAGCAAGAATGCTGCGTAACAATAAACCTAAAATGACGGCGATAATCAGCAGCACAATTGGAATGATTAATCGGTTGTCATGTCGGGATGCCACATCAACGTCGTAATTAATAGCACCGCCACCACCAACCAATATCTCGCTATCAATAGCGTGGACTGCATCTCGTATTACTGGCGTGAGATTTCGACCTTCTACTGAATCGGCAGGAACTTTGAGCGTTGCATTTAACAGCACTTGCCCATCAACAACTTTCACTGGAGGTAATGGTTGACCGGGAACAACTGGGCCGGCATAAGTAGGAGCCACCGCAGAAACGCCAGTTGTTGCTAAGAGTTTTGCCGTGACGACTTGTACATCTTTCTCTTTCACGATGATCTCAACTGGCGAGCCTTCACCACCTGGAAAATGTTCAAGTAACTTCTCTTGGCCCACTACAGAATCTGCAGTGCCAGTAAATGATTCAGTGGTGGAAATGCCATCAGACTTAAGTTGGAATGAGAATGCGGCAAGTACAACAAGTAAGACCGCAGTTATCCACGCAGTCGGTCGTGGATGCTTATCGACGGTTGTTCCCACTTTGGCCCAGAAGCCTTTGAGTTGGGCATTTTCATCATCAAATTTCGGAATTTTTGGCCAGAAAATCCATCGTCCAAAAATCACAAGTAGCGCAGGTAAGAAGGTCAATACTGTGATCATTGCTGATGCAATTCCAATGGCACCAACCGGGCCTAAGCCTCGGTTGCTCGAAAGTTCACTCAATAACAGAACGAGTAGACCGGCAATAACAGTACTTCCCGAAGCAATAATGGGTTCAATCACGCCGCGAAGTGCAATTCCCATTGATTCAAATCGCGAGCCATGATGATGGAGTTCTTCGCGATAGCGAGAGATTAATAGCAAGGCATAGTCAGTAGCCGCACCGAGAACTAGCACCGAGAGAATTCCCTGCGACTGGCCGCTGAGATCAATGAGGTTGGCTTTTGCTAAGAAATAAATAATTGTGCCAGCAAGTGATAGCGCGGTAACCGCAGTGAAAAGAGGCAGGATCCAAAGTATTGGTGATCGATATACGACAATCAAAATGATCGAAACGACGCCAAGTGTGGTGAGCAGTAAGGTCGAATCAATTGAACCAAAAGCGCCAAAGAGATCAGCGAGAATTCCACCAAATCCAGTCACGTGCGTTTCAAAATTTAGCGAGGCAAGATTCTTCGCCATATCTTCGCGGACAAACTTAATGACCTGCGGCAATGCCGGCTTGTCATCAATCGTCGACGTGGCAACTTTATCGATCAGCGCGATATTGCCAAGAATTGCTTTTCCATCTTGAGATGGGAAGACCGCAATCGAAGAACCAGGCAAGATGAACTCGCTCAGTTTTTTACCGGTTCCGGTGATCTCTTGATTGGGAAGAGTCTGAACATATTGATTAACCGCGGCTAACTTTGCGCCATCAACTTCGCCGACAAAGAGCAAGAGGGTTGGCAATTGATTGAGCGCACCTGATGAGAATTTCACGGCGATCTTATTTGCCAGAGTTGATTCGGCATTAGCCGGTAAGAATGCTGAGTTATCGTTCTCTTGAACCGAGCTCAACTTGCCGAAAGTCGGACCGGCCACACCGCTGATTCCCAACCACGCAACAATGGCGATAATCGCTATCCAGAGGGGTTTTCGGGCGGTTTTCACTTTCGTATCAGTTGAAGTCATGCGGTGAGGATACCGGTGATATGACTGGCTTTCGCGTTGAAAGTAGGCTTAGCGCCATGTCGGTGACCACGATAACTTCGCATGGATCACTTTCAATTGAGCACCTAGGAATTGTTGATTATCAACAAACCTGGGAGAAACAACGATTACTTCACCACGAGATTGCTGAAAATAAGCGCTCCGCAACGCTCCTCCTCTTAGAACATTTTTCTGTCTATACCGCTGGCCGTCGCACGTTGCCACATGAACGACCTTTTGATGGCACTCCGGTCATTGATGTTGATCGTGGCGGAAAAATAACGTGGCATGGACCCGGACAACTTGTTGGTTATCCCATTGTGAAATTGAAACAGGCTAATGATGTCGTTGGTTTTGTTCGAGAAATTGAAACGGCATTGATTGATGTCTGTCGTGAATTTGGAATTGATGCTGTCAGATATTGCGAACGATCTGGTGTCTGGTTGCGAGATGACAAAGGTGACCGAAAGATCGCAGCAATTGGAATACGAGTCGCGCGCGGGGTCACCATGCATGGCTTTGCACTCAATGTAAATCCAGATCTCTCCTGGTTTGATCGCATCGTTCCCTGTGGAATTCCCGATGCAGCGACAACGTCACTTGCAAAGGAATTAGAGAGAGACATTGCGATCTCCGAGGTTGCGCCAATTGTCGAGCGACACATATCCCAAGCGCTGGCGAGAGTTTCACAATGACCGTTGAACCACAAGGGAGAAAACTTTTACGGATTGAAGCCCGTAATGCGCAAACTCCCATCGAACGCAAACCCGAGTGGATTAAGACTCGAGCAAAAATGGGACCGGAATACACTCAACTCAGATCGTTAGTGAGTCGAGAAGGGCTACACACGGTCTGCCAAGAAGCGGCCTGCCCCAACATCTTTGAATGTTGGGAAGATAAAGAAGCAACCTTTCTTATTGGTGGCGAAGCCTGTACCCGCCGTTGCGACTTCTGCAATATCGATACCGGCAAACCAGAACCACTCGACCGCGATGAACCGCGTCGAGTTGCCGAATCAGTACGCACGATGGGGCTTCGTTACGCAACGATTACCGGAGTTGCTCGCGATGATCTCGACGATGAAGGCGCCTGGCTTTATGCCGAAACTATCCGCTCTGTTCATCTACTCAATCCTGATTGCGGCGTAGAGATGTTGGCTCCTGACTTTTCCGGTAACCCTGAACTTCTCCAGCAAGTCTTTGAAACAAAACCAGAAGTTTTTGCGCATAACGTCGAGACCGTTCCCCGGATATTTAAACGAATTCGACCAGCATTTACTTATGAACGTTCTCTTGATGTGATCTCGCAAGCACGAAATTATGGACTTATTACTAAATCCAATGTGATCCTTGGTTTAGGTGAAACTCGCGATGAGATTTCACAGGCATTACGAGATCTGCGATCTGCCGGTTGTGAATTGATCACTATCACTCAGTATCTGCGACCAACTAATAAACACCATCCGGTAGAACGATGGGTGAAACCAGATGAGTTTGTTGATTTAGCACACGAGGCAGAAAATTTAGGATTCCTTGGAGTGATGAGTGGTCCACTTGTGAGATCCAGTTATCGCGCCGGTCGCCTTTACAAACAAGCGCTCGAAAAACGCGCAGGTGTCATTCGTGGCTGAAATTGTTTATCCGCCAGTGATTGGCGCAATCAAATTATTCTGGCGTTATCTCGGTTTACGCTTTACTTTTTCCGGCGAAGCGCATGTACCGCGTAAAGGTGGCGCCATCATGGCGATTAATCATGTTGGCTATCTTGACTTTGCTATTGCAGGCACCGCAGTTCTCCCAGCGAATCGACTCGTCCGATTCATGGCAAAAAAAGAAGTATTTGATCATCCGATTGCTGGACCGTTGATGCGCGGCATGCACCATATTCCGGTGGATCGCGCGAGTGGCTCATCATCCTTTGTTGCTGCCCTTCGCGCGCTTAAATCAGGTGAAATCGTTGGAATTTTTCCGGAGGCGACAATTTCGCAGAGTTTTGAAATTAAAGAGATGAAAAGTGGCGCGGTGCGACTTGCGATGGCATCTGGTGTCCCAATCTTGCCAACTATAGTGTGGGGATCACAACGCATTTGGACAAAGAAAGTTAAACGAGATTTTTCTCGATCCCACATTCCCATTACA
>CAXBQM010000048.1:0-9012 GCA_963978235.1 uncultured bacterium
GCTCGACTTGAGATCGGCGAGCGGTGCAATTTAATTGATAAGAGCGCATGGGAATTTCTCTGGGTAGTTGATGCGCCGATGTTTGAGAAAACGGATGAAGGCGGTTGGACTGCAGTTCATCATCCATTTACTGGGCCAAAACCGGAGTTTGAGAAGAGTTTCGAAAAGGATCCTGGATCAGCGTTGGCATATGCCTATGACATCGTGCTCAATGGCAGTGAAATTGGTGGCGGATCAATTCGTATTCATCGCCGCGATATTCAACAGAAAGTATTTGAAACGATTGGGTTAACTAAACAAGAAGCAGAAAGTAAATTTGGATTCTTACTTGAAGCATTTAATTATGGGCCACCACCACACGGCGGAATTGCACTGGGTCTTGATCGGTTGTGTGCACTCCTTGCTGGTGCGGAATCAATTCGTGAAGTGATCGCCTTTCCTAAGACGGCAAGCGGTGGCGATCCATTAACCGGTGCGCCAACTCCAATTACTCCGGCGCAGCGTAAAGAGAGTGGCATTGATGCAAAACCTGAAACGAAGTAAGGGTAGAAAGAACTTTCGTTTAATCGCTGCAGTAGCTCTCGCTGGCAGTATTTCTTTCGGTCTTGTTTCGTGTGGATCGCCTTCGCAGAACTATGTTTCATACAAGGACGATGGTGTGTATCTGGCGGTTCCGAAAACATGGAGCGAAATATCACCAGAATCGTTAGCAACGCAGGAAGCAAAATCAACTGCGGCTGGTGCAAGTCAACGGGCGGCGGCAGTGAAATGGCAGATCGCCTTCTCAACAGATAAGAGCGTTACGGCCTCCGATGTTTTTTCGATTCAAAACAGCAATAGCCCAATAGTTTTCTTACGGATTAGGTCGCTTTCAGCCGTAGAACGAAATTTGGTTTCGCTTAATAGTTTGCGAGATGTGATTGTGCCGCTCTCATCGTGGATTGATGGCGCGCTAAAGATTCCGGTTTTTACCCTCCTTGAAGATGGAGAGTTAACTGAGAAAGGCGCTTCGGGAATTCACTCTCGATTCATTTTTGGACCGGCCGAAGGTGAGCCACAGAGCCTCGATCAGAGCGTTCTGCTTTCACCGGACCGCAATACCTTGTATGTCTTAGTGGCCAGGTGCAGTAAAACTTGTTTTGAGCAGAATCAAGAGGTGCTCGATAAGATTGTGGCTTCATTCCGGGTTCAGGGTTAGTGTGAAGTAAGAGAGAAAAGAGCGAGTTAGCGATGAGTATTGAATCGACGACGAGTCGAACTCGCGATTCTGAACGGAAGACGCGAGTACATCTCACGCTCTTTGATCGCCTGAAATTTATCGTGCTCTTCACCATCACGTTGTTGGTGTTGGTCTGGGCAGAGATGGCGAACAATCCGATTTTAAGTTTCTCGGATGCTTTTAAAGCAACCGCGCAGGCGCGTTGGTGGTTCTTCCCACTCTTCGGAATTGAATTTATCCGGCAATTACATTTCTTATTAGCAGAACTTCTCGCTCCGTATCACGGAATATGGCAACGCTATTTTGCATTTGTTGATCGAACGATTCATCGGTTAAGTGATTGGACTCGATATCGTTTATCGCGCGCGATTAAAGCGTTGCTTTTGGTTGTTTTGCTCGCGATTGTCTTGGGTGCGGTCTATAAAGAAACGCCGGTGCGTGCGCTCTTCCTAGCGCCAAAAGCGTTGTGGTCGACGTTGCCATTGTTGGGACAGTTACTTTTTGCAGTCTTCTTCGTCATCATTCAATTTGTTGCGATCTTCTGGTTCTTAAGTCGCGGCGGAATTGATACGTATTTCCCGGACGATATCAAGACTCGATTTTCTGATGTGTGGGGACAAGATCACGTTCTCAATCGCATTCGCGAGAACTTAGTATTTTTAGAAAATCCCGAAAGTATTGAAGCGCACGGCGGATATGTGCCTGGCGGCATCTTGTTATGGGGCCCACCCGGAACCGGTAAAACGCTGATGGCCGAATCGATGGCTGGTGAAACTGGAAAGCCCTTCGTCTTTGTTGATCCAGGTGCGTTTAACAATATGTTCTTTGGTGTTGGCGTATTAAAGGTAAAGGGCCTCTTTAGAAAACTTCGTAAGTTAGCGCTTCGTTATGGCGGAGTAGTGGTCTTCTTTGATGAGGCGGATTCGCTTGGTAATCGCGGGATTGTGACGCAAGGACAACCAGGGCGTTATTCGACCGATATTTTCACCTCGCCATGTCATGGTGGAAATTATTTATCCGAGAACGCGGTCTCGATTATTACGCGCGAGAAATTAGAAGAGTCGAAGTTTGTGATGGGAAGCGCAGCCGGTGGTAACGGTGGCGGAATGGGAACTTTGCAGGCGTTATTAACTGAACTTTCTGGGTTGAAAAAGCCACGCGGTTTCTTTAATCGCATTGTTCGCAGAACGTTGGGAATGCGTCCCAAGAACCCACCGAAATATCGAATTCTCGTCGTGATGGCAACGAATATGCCAGAAGCACTTGATGAAGCGTTATTGCGACCAGGTCGTATTGATCGTATGTATCGCGTTGGTTATCCAAGTAAAGCTGGCCGAGTTCGTACCTATGAAGGATATTTAGCGAAAGTTTCGCATTCATTAACTGCCGAAGAGATTGATAAATTAGCAACGATCACTCCGTATGCAACCGGTGCTTCAATTAAAGATTTGATTAACGAAGCGTTGATCATGGCAATTCGAAATGGCCGCACATCAATTATCTGGACTGATGTGTTGCGCGCAAAGCAGTTGAAGGAATTGGGACCAGCCGAAGATGTGGAGTACATCGAGCGCGAGCGACATGCGGTGGCAGTTCATGAGGCCTGCCATGCAGTGATGGCGCATTTAACGCGTCGACATATGTCGATTGATTTAGCGACGATTGAAAAAGGTTCAGATTACTTAGGAATGGTGGCAAGCATTCCGCCAGATGATCAGTTCACACGTTGGCGTACTGAATATGAATCGGACATCTTGGTTTCACTGGCCTCACTTGCTGGGGAGCGAATGTTCTTTAATGGCGATAACTCATCAGGAGTTTCTGGTGATCTCGAGAGCGCGACAACGGTGGCGGCATTGATGGAAGGTCAATGGGGAATGGGTTCAACCGTTTCTTCCTATGCTTCAAGTCGTCGCATGGAGATCGGTACTCCAGGTGGCGGAAAAGCAAAAGATGACACCAGTAAAGAGATGAAACGGGCGTTGGCCGATCGCATTGAAGATAACTTGGCGACATTACTTCGTCGTGCAGAAGAGATTTTGCGAGAACATCGTGCACATGTATTGAGTTTGGCGCATGCGTTAGAGACGCATAAAACGCTGAGCGGTGATGATGTGGTTGCGGTATTAGAAGGTACGCAAGGACCGTTGGCAGATGGTCGTCCGTACCTCAACTCGGAAAATATCGCGGCAATTGAGCGGTATCACCAGGCCGCGGTTATCGCACACGCCGAACATAAAAAACCTGAAGTGGCGTTACCTATCCTCGGGTAACCTAGCGACATGGGTCCCGGTGGAATTGCAGTCATCATTCTTTCTTCCGCAGCAGCGGTCATCGCTATCGCGATCGCATATGCGGTCATCCGACTCGGTCGAGTGATTGATCAATTCTCCAAAGCGATTAAAGATGTCACGAATGAGACCACACCACTTTTAGAGGAAGTCACCACAACGGTGAAGTTAGTAAATGGACCGCTCACCAGCCTCAATAAAGTGACGAAGACAGTCGAAGATGTCACGACCAAGATTGCCGGATCAACCAGTAGTTTCCTTGATAAGAACGAGATTGCAATGAAAGTTGCAAGTGGCCTCCTTGGCGCCGCGAAATTACGGAAGAAGAGCGCGAAGAAGAAAGCTCGTAAGAGAAAAGATTACGACGAAGAGGATTTTGACTAAGTGGAATCAGCGGAGATTCGTTCACGCTGGTTACGATTCTTTGAATCTGGAAGTCGAACCGGGCTTACTCATACCGTAGTTCCTTCCGCATCACTCATTCTTAACGATCCCAATCTGCTCCTTGTTAATGCGGGAATGGTGCCGTTTAAGCCATTCTTCTTAGGCGAGATGACGCCGCCATATTCACGCGCAACATCGGTACAAAAATGCGTTCGCACACTTGATATTGATGAAGTAGGTAAGACCACGCGACATGCGTCGTTCTTCCAGATGTGTGGCAATTTCTCATTCGGTGATTACTTCAAAGAGGGCGCGATTGAGATGGCGTGGGAACTTCTCACCAAGCCAATTTCAGATGGCGGGTATGGCTTTCCAGAAGAGAAGTTATGGGTCACGGTTTATCTTGATGATGATGAAGCAGCCGATATCTGGCATAAGAAGATTGGTGTACCGAAGGAACGCATTCAACGACGAGGTATGGCAGATAACTTCTGGTCGATGGGTGTGCCTGGACCATGTGGTCCCTGTTCAGAAATTTATTATGACCGCGGTCCTGCATATGGAAAAGATGGTGGACCGGTTGCTGATGAAGATCGTTATCTTGAAGTCTGGAACCTTGTTTTCATGCAGAACGTGCGTGGTGATGGTCCAGGTAAAGAGAACTATCCAATTCTTGGTGAACTACCAGCGAAAAATATTGATACTGGACTTGGTTTAGAACGTACGGCTGCGTTACTGCAAGGCGTTGAGAATATTTACGAGATTGATACAACGATGCAGATTCTGTCGAAAGCATCCGAACTTGCTGGTGTGAAATACGGTTCTTCGCAGAAGAACGATGTCTCACTTCGAGTGGTGGCCGATCATGCGCGAACTGCGTTGATGCTCATTGGCGATGGCGTCACTCCAGGTAATGAAGGTCGCGGTTACATTCTGCGGCGCATGATGCGTCGTACCGTTCGAAATATGCGACTTCTTGGCGCACCTGATCACACGATGGTTGAACTCATTGATGCTTCGCTGCGAGCGATGGGACCGCAATACCCAGAGCTAGTAACAGATAGAAAACGAATCGTCTCAGTGGCTGAAGCCGAAGAGACAACATTCCTCCAGACTCTTAAGAGCGGTACGCAAATTTTTGATATGGCAAGTAGCGCAGTGAAGAAATCAGGTGGCGATCGGTTGGCTGCGGAAGAAGTATTTAAATTGCACGACACATATGGCTTCCCATTTGATCTCACTCTTGAAATGGCAACCGAACATGGTCTGTCGATCGATGCAGATGGCTTTAAACGGTTGATGAAAGAACAGAAAGATCGCGCGAAAGCTGATGCGAAAGCAAAGAAGAGCGGACATACCGATCTCACTGAATATCGACGAATCTTTGATAGCGCAGGAAAGACTGAATTTATTGGGTATCAGAGCAGTAGCGGTGAAGGAAAACTTGCCGCGCTATTGATTGATGGCAAAGTAAGTAAAGAAGCGACGGTTGATACCGAAGTGGAACTTGTTCTCAATCGAACACCGTTCTATGCCGAAGGTGGCGGGCAGTTAGCAGATGGTGGCCGAATTACATTAGAGAACGGTGCGATTGTTGAAATTGATGATGTCCAAGCACCGATTCCAGGTTTGTTTGTCCATCGTGGTCGAGTACTTGCTGGCACGATTACTGAAGGATCTTCGGTATTAGCGCAGATTGATAGCGAACGACGAGCCGGAATTTCCCGGGCGCATACCGCAACACATATGGTTCATAAAGCGTTCCGAGAAATATTAGGGGAGACTGCAACTCAAGCCGGATCTGAAAATTCACCGGGTCGATTTAGATTTGATTTCCCATCTGCATCCGCAGTTTCGCCAACCGTGTTACAGGATGTGGAAGCGCGAGTGAATGCGCTGTTATTAGATGATTTAGAAGTTTCCGCAGAAGAGATGAGTCAAGCGCAAGCGCGGGAGATCGGTGCGATGGCCCTCTTTGGTGAGAAGTATGGTGATCGCGTACGTGTAGTCAGCGTCGGTGAATGGGCGCGTGAACTCTGCGGTGGTACCCACGTTTCTCGTTCTGGCCAACTTGGAGTGGTGAAAATTCTTTCTGAGTCATCGATCGGCGCTGGTGTCCGACGCGTTGAAGCGTTGGTGGGTGTGGATGCGTATCGATTCTTAGCGCGGGAACATATCTTGCTCAATTCACTCACTGAATTAATTAAAGGCGCGCGATCGGAAGAATTACCAGAACGCATTAGCGATTTGATGGCTCGAATGAAAGAGATGGAGAAAGAGATTGCTGGCGTTCGCACAGCGCAGGCGCGCGCACAAGCAAAAGAACTGGCAACCCGGTTAGAAGAGATGAATGGCTTTAAAGTATTAACTGCTCAGGTTGGCAAAAACGTGAGCGCCGATGATTTACGAACTATGGCGTTAGAGTTGAAAGAACAGGGCTCACCTGCAGTGGTCATTCTCGCTTCCGAAAACGATGGTCGAGTAGTTCTAGTCGCGGCTACTAATGAGAAAGCCAGAGCGCGCGGTGCGAAAGCGGGCCAGTTAGTGAAATCGATGTCGACTGTGCTGGGTGGTGGCGGTGGCGGGAAAGATGATTTCGCGCAAGGTGGTGGCGTCAAGATTTCCGAAATTAATAAAGCGTTCGAGGAGAGTAAGCGCGCAATCGCGGCGCTCTCATGATTCGTGGCAAACGAATCGCCTTTGATTACGGCGATAAAAGAATCGGCGTCGCGCTCGCTGATGCTGATGGATTGGTAGCAGTACCGCTCACGACGTTAGCCAATAACGAGAAGTTAACTGAACAACTCTTCGAACTCTTCGCAGATTATGCACCGGTGATTGTTTATTTTGGGTCGCCGAAGAACCTTTCAGGTGCAGGCAGCGAAAGTGGAAAAAAGGCCGAAGAGTTCGCGCGATTTATTGGGAACGAATTTGAAGTACCAGTGCATATGATCGATGAACGGTTATCAACGGTTACGGCAACAGCACAACTTCGTGAATCAGGAAAAGCGCCTTCTCGAAATCGAAAGGTCATCGATCAGATTGCAGCGACGAATATTCTTGAAAGTGCGTTGCAGTATGAGAAGAAGCATGGTGAGTTCGCCGGCGCACCTGTGAAGCAAAGGTCATAAAGATGGCCACGCTTTCGAAGAGCCTTCGATCAGTGGCGTTTGCACTGGTTGCGGTAGTGGCGATTACTTTGACGCTTCGACAACTTCATAGCGGACCGGGCGCTGCGCCGGATTTTCCAACGGGGGTAGCAGGTAAACCGGTTGTCGTCACGATTGGCAATGGTGAGAGCGGTTCTGAGATCGCTCGGAATTTGTATCAATTAGGCGTCGTGAAATCGGCCGATGCATATTTTCGAATCGCGGTAGCAGACCAACGGAGCGCTCGAGTAGCACCTGGCGATCATCTGATTGAGACCTCGATTCCAGCAAAAGTAGCGCTAGAACAATTACTCGATAAAGATCGTATTCAAGGGTTGATTGAGATCGCAGATGGCGCGCGATTAGCCGAGGTAGTTACTTCGCTCATTGCTGTGGGGTATACAAAATCGGAGATAACAGCAGCAATGAAAGTTCTGCCGTTGCCGATTAATGTGAAACCGGGAAATCCAGAAGGATTTCTCTATCCCGCGCATTATTCGTTTGCGAAAGGCACAACTGCAAACGAAGTTCTTCAGAAAATGGTTGCGACATTCAACGATCGAACGAGTGAGATAGATTTCTCGCAAAAGGTTGAAGGTTATAGTGGATATCAACTTCTCATTATTGCCTCGCTCATTCAAGCCGAAGCAGATCCACAGGATTACGCAAAGGTAGCGCGCACTATTTACAATCGATTGAAAATTAATATGCCGTTGCAATTAGACACAACCGTTCAATATCTCTTGAAACGACGTGGTGAAATTACGTTGGCAATCAAAGATACGAAAATTAAAAGCGCTTACAACACTTATCAACGATATGGCTTGCCACCAGGACCCATCGGTTCACCAACTCTGGCAGCGATGAAAGCCGCGTTGGCTCCGGCCATCGGTGATTGGCTCTACTTCATTACGGTAGCGCCAGGAGATACCCGATTCACTAAATCAAATAACGAATTTCTCACCTGGAAACGCGAGTATCAGAAGAACGTTAAAGCCGGTCTCTTTAAGGTTAAGCCATGATTCGCGCCGCCGTACTTGGCTCACCGATATCTCATTCGCTCTCGCCCGTTATCCATAATCGCGCATATAAAGAGTTAGGAATCGACGGACGGTTTGAAGCAATTGAAGTAAAGAAAGGGGAGTTGGCGGAGTTTTTCACTCGTGCCAAGAACGATGGGAATTGGCGCGGGTTTTCACTCACGATGCCACTGAAAGAAGAAGTGATTGGGCTGGCAGATTCAGTTGATCCAGCAGCGCGCCAGATTGGTTCAGCAAATTATGCGCTCTTCGCCTCTGATTCGTCACAGAAATTTTCAGTGAGCTCAACTGATACCTATGGTTTTTCTTGGGTATTCAAGAAAGCGGAAGCGATTGGTAAAAAAATTTCAACCGATTCGAAAGTTTCTGTGATCGGAGCAGGCGCTACAGCGCGGGCTGCGATCTATGCCCTTGATGGTTTGGTGGCAGAGATCGAAGTGATTTCGCGATCTGCGCATCGAGAAAACGCACTTCACCAGTGCGTCAAGAAATCATCGCTTTCAATAAAACCATGGGCGGAGTTATCAACTGCGTTTTCTCGTGATCTCATTATTAATACCACGCCACAAGAAACAACCGATGAATTAGTGGCAGCGATGAAATCCGCACCGGCACGTGCTGGCGTATTGATTGATGCTATCTATGCACCTGCGCCTCGAGCCACGCTCGCGCAGTGGCGTACGTTTGATCTGCCAGTTATTGATGGCGTTGATTTACTGATTGCGCAGGCGCTACCGCAGATTAGTGGGATGACCGGAAAAGATTTTGATCTCAACCAGATGTATGACATTTTGCGCCGGGAAGTAGATCTTCATCTGGCGAAGTAATCCACAAGAAATATTTCTTTCATCGAATAACTCATCTCGCGCTTAGGCTCGCGTGATGCGCGGATTACTACAGGTTTTTTATTACCTTACTAATATCTCGAT